>CAIWEX010000571.1 GCA_903911795.1 uncultured Schlesneria sp. | reverse complement strand
TTTGAAGGAATAGATCTCGCTGAGCGGTTCAAGCTTGCGAATGGTTTCATAAACATTCGGATTGGCAAGCTGCCGGGCAAACTCGAGGTAGCCTTCCTCATCCGTCGGGGCGTGATCCCCCCCCCAGCCTCCCAGCGACAGAATCCACCGGTCTCCCTCCATGGGAAACAGAAACGCCATCCGCCGGTCTATCGGTGGACGTGGCGTGACTGCCAGCAATGTCGTTCCCGCCAGATCGTCTGGTTTGCGACGATAGATGCGGGTTGTGTAACCGACATTCATCTTCACTTCCACCTGCTCGGCAGGCTGGTAACCCAATGAATGAAGCCATTGTGGTGCTCGCGAGCCGCGCCCCGAGACGTCTACGACGAGTTCTGCAGGCAAGTCCGTCGTTCTCGAATCACGATCTTCATACCGAACACCTGTGACGAGAGACTTGTCGTTCGTCGACAGCAATTCCAAAACGCGGCGTTCATCAAGGACCGTGACGTTCGGAATGGCCATCACACGCTTGCGAATCGTCCACTCCAGAAATACACGGCTCATGGCAATTCCAGGAAGATTGGAATCGTGACGAACTCGATTGCCGTCAACTCCCGACCAGCACATGTCGGAACCCCATTCGAAGCGAACCGCCCCCTGTTGAGTCAATTCATCGAGAATCTGTGGAAAATACGACTTCAGAACCTCAATGCCACCAGCCATCAGACCATGAGTATGACGGGCGTGTGGTTGACCTTTACGACATCCAGGGCCTTCTGGAACTTTGTCATTTTCCAGAATCGTGACACGATCAAAGTGCTCGCTCAGAATTCGAGCCACAAACAGACCAGCGATGCTGCCGCCAATGACAACAGCATGCAGTCGATCCTGACGGCTGCCGTTGAAATGCTCGACAGAATCAGATTTTGACGGCATGCTGCTGCCTTTCTGGACCACTGAACCAAGTTAAATCGTCGAAACGGTTCTGATTACCAGCCAGTGCCAAACTGCCAGTTTCCACGCGCATCCATCGCGGTGCTGGTGAAGAAATCGCAGACATTTTTGCGATTTTCGGCTTTTGAAATCCGACCATCGCCGTCATAGTCCAGCTTGGGAAACGCCTCGGCTGCAATCGCGTCAGTCGCCCCATGGGCACAAAGCCATGTTGAAAACTCATCGGCCCCGATTTCACCGTCACCACTTGTGTCGACGCACTCAAACACAAGATCGGCAGCCTGGGCGATCACCTGCTCAATCGATCCGGAGTTGGCAGCCTTAGTCCAACCGTCGAGCCACTCCGCTTCCGTCAGGCTGCCGTCGCCATTCGCATCCATCCCCGAGATCTGGTTCCAGACCATGTCATAGGCTGCCTGGAGTTTCTTGTGGACTGGAGAGGACAGCGGCTCGCCCAACCGCCCTGTTATCCATGCCGGTACCATCTGGAAATCCAACCGGTTGACGGTGCCACTGCCATCAACATCGAAACGCCGGAACATGTGCTTAAATTTGCGAACGATCAGATCCTGACTCATATCGATTTCCTGAGAAATGAAGAAATGCGGCCGCGACTGTGGTGCTTCCCATGGAAGCGGCAGTCGCGCACCTGAGTGATTTGCTACAGATTGAATTGCCAATTTCCAGCGGTCTCCGACAAGCGATTCCAGAAGCGACAAGCACTTTCGCCTGCCAGATGAAAACATGATCGGCGGGCTCTGGCTGGCTGCTATCCAGGCATCGTTGAATCGTGATACGCCATTGGCCCGAGGCGATGTCCGAAGCTCGGTCTGTTAACCAAACAGATTGAAGATGGATTCACCACAATGGACACTGAGAAGCACAGAGGAAGAGTAAGACGAGAGTTGCTTCGGGGGAATTCCTCTGTGCTCCTCAGTGTCCTCCGTGGTGAAATGTATTCGGGTCATTCAATTTACGGCTGCATGGACTTGCCCCGAAGTCAATTCTGGGGCCGCGTATTGCACCGTTCGGAGATGGCATCCAGACGAGGTCCCTACTTTTTCAGTGTTCCGTCAGCTGATGACCGAACGGATACTGACCGTTGGGATGCCCGTAACTGACGTTGACTCACTGCTTCCGAGCATCAGGTGGCCATCGCTGTGCAGGATCTGCTGCATTCGTTTCAGAATTCGCTCTCTCGTCGGAGGATGCATATAAACGAGGACGTTCCGCACCAGAATCAGGTCCATCGTTGATATTGGTGGCCACGCCCCCTTCAAATTGACTTGATGGAACTGAATCATTTGTTTCAGGCGATCATCGATATTCCACGAGAGTCCGTCACGGCGAAAGTGCTGGGCAATGCGACCTTCCGACAGTCCACGGTGAACTTCAACGTCTGTGTATCGGCCTGCGCGCGCCTGCTGGATCGCGCGCGTCGAGAGATCAGTTGCGAGAATCTCAACTTGCCATCCTCGAAGTTGCTCTGCAAATCGCTCTCGCAGCAGCATGGCGATACTGTAGGCCTCCTGACCTGTGGAACAGGCGGCACACCAGATCGCGATCCGTCGATCCCCCTTACGGCGATCGATGATGCGCGGGAGTGTTCGACAGACTAATTCATCAAAATAGTGGGCATCACGAAAGAATGACGTTTCATGTGTCAACAGTGACTCAATCACTTCCTGGGCCAGCATGAACTCCGTTCGATCCTTCAATTTTGTGATCAAGGGGCTGTAATCGTTCCAGCCTAATCGCGTGATCACGGGATACAACCGGCTGGCCACAAAAAAGGCCTGGTCGGATTCAATGACCAGCCCGACTTGTTCTTCGAGCCAATGTTGCAGAAATTCAAGCTGATCTCTTGTCAGGTGCATTGTCGGACATCCAAAGGTAAGCGGTCTTTCCTGGACGTTACTGCATGCCAGTCCGATTCAGGCGAAGTTGATTCGTTCGCCGATGGATTTCGTGTGCCAAGTCCGCCAGCGGAAAAACTTCATCCGCCAAGCCCGCCGTCACTACTTGCCCCGGCATTCCCCACGCCACGCTGCTTGCTTCATCCTGCGCAAGCACCTGGCCTCCCGACTGACGAACGATGCGGCTGCCTGCCAGACCGTCGCATCCCATTCCCGTCAAAATGACCGCCAGACAGCGCGAACCGAAGTGCTCTGCCACGGATCGAAACAGAACGTCTGCCGAAGGTGTGCATCCATTTTCAGGGGGGCCGTCGTTAGGTTCGACATACAATGTCATTCCGTCCTGACGGATGACCAGGTGACGCCCTCCTGGAGCGAGCCAGACCGGTGCAGCACTCAGGGGCTGAATAGCGTTTGCCTCTTGAATATTTCGGCCAGTTTGGCGGCGCAAGCTCTCTGCCAGTGTGGTGGTAAATCCGGCAGGCATGTGCTGAACGATGACGATTGGTGTCGCGAACGAGGATGGCAGCGACGACAGCAGACTCGCCAGAGCGTTTGGTCCCCCAGTGGAGGTGGCGATTGCCACAATTTCAGCGGTTCGGGTAGAAGACGCAGATCGCGTGGGGATCGCGAACTTCTCGGGCATGTTCACGTTTAATCGCGGTGACGACGTTTGTTGATTGGCTTGAGCAGTTGCGACCGAACCAGGCGGCGCGGCTTGTCGTGGCGTTGCCAGCGACTTGATCTTCGCAGTCAAATCGATTCGCACACACCGATCAAATTCCGAGGCAACTTCAGGCTTGGTGACATAGTCCGTGGCGCCGAGCAACATCGCATCTACGGTCGTCTGTGAACCGCGATCGGTGAGTTGACTGAAGACGATGATCGGAATGTCCGGGCTGGAATTTCGCAGGGATGCGAGTGTTTTCAATCCCTCGCGTTCGGGAGGTGACACATCAAGCAGCACAACATCGGGGACCAGATCGTGCAAATTCGCCAACGCAAGTCGTCCGGTAGCGACTGCGGCGACAACGTTCAGTTCCGGATTGCTTCCCAGGATTGCTGTCAATTTCCGTCGAATGAGCGACGATTCTTCGACAACCAGAACTCGAATCAGATTCATGTCGCCCGCCGCGCGTGTTTGGATTTGGCCTGCGACACGATGGCTTCGATCGCCCGGTTGGTGTCAAACACTAGCAGAAGCCGCTGCGGAAGTTGATAGGCACCACGAAAAAGATTCCTGGAGTCCACTCGCGTCGCTTCTGGAGGTGCGGTCAGAAATCGTGCCTCATGGCTCAGGACATCGCCGACATCGTCCACGAGCAGGCTCATCAATTCCTCGCCATTGCGAACGACGACATTTACAGGAGGGGCAAGTCCGTCAGCTCGTGCAGGAATGTGCAATAATCGGCGCAAGTCGATCGCCGGGACGATTTGTCCTCGCATATTGATGAGCCCCGCGACGACCGGATGCGATAACGGAACGGGTGTTACTGCCTGCGCCAGGAGAACTTCATGGACTTCGCTGACGTTAATCCCCAGAAACATGTCCCCCAAGGTAAACGTGCAAATCGTTTCAATTTCCGACATTGACGGTTTCTCCCCGGCACCTGCAAGACAACTTCTCTGCGGTCTCGTTACTCGCTTCGAAACTGCGTGACGAGTTCATTTAACTGGGCCGCCAGACGCGTGGCATCCTGAGCGGCCGTTCGTGTGGCGCTGGCACCTGCGGCCGTTCCTTCCGCAGCGCGTGCGACGAGTGTAATGTTCCCTGCGATCTCGGACGTTCCCTTGGCAGCGTCCGCCACATTACGACTGATATCGCGTGTGACAACCGTCTGCTCCTCAACCGCCCCTGCGATGGAATTTTGAAAATCATTGATCTGCTGGATCGTGTGGCTGATCCGGTTGATCGCGGCCACCGAATCGCGGATGTCGCTCTGGGTCACATCGATCTTGCGACGAATCGTTTCCGTTGCCGTCGCAGTCTGCTTGGCGAGTTCCTTGACTGCGTTGGCAACAACGGCAAATCCTTTCCCCGCTTCCCCGGCACGCGCCGCCTCGATGGTTGCGTTGAGCGACAACAGGTTGGTTTGCTCTGCGATCGACGTAATCACCTTGATGACTTCCCCGATTTCGGCACTGCTTTGCCCCAGTTTTGTCACCGTGGTGTTTGTCGTTGCGGCAAGCTGAACAGCATCGGTCGCGACGCGTGCCGCCTGTTGAGTGTTGTTTGCGATCTCGCGAATCGCGGTGCTCAACTCACTGACTGCCATCGACACTGCCTGTGTATTCTGGCTCACCTGCTCCGCGACGGCAGAGGCGCGCTGGGCCTGTTGCGAAGTTTGCTCGGCTGTGGCAGACATCTGGCTGCTGACATCGGTTTGTCGATCTGCTGCCCGGTTCAATTCGCTGGCACTGGCCCGGATTGACTTGATGGCACCAAGCATTCCGTCTGCGGCCTGGTCCACCGCAGCAGAAATATCGCCGATCTCGGATTCTGACTGATAATGAAGTCGACGCGTCAGATCGCGATTCGCAAGCGACTGCAACCCTGTCACACAGTTTGAAAGGGGGACTGTTATGCTGCGGGCGACCAGAATGACCAGTGTGATTGCAATGGAGAGCGCCAATGCTGTCAGCAGCAGCGACCAGAGTCGTTTACTTTTCAGATGACTGATCCGGATACGGAGCATCTGATCAAGTTCTCTCGAAGCGGTCTCCCGCAACTGGTGACTGGCGTCGAGTGACTTCATAAGTTGGGCGTCAATTTCCGCTCCCCGTCCCTTGGCTTGGTCGATCGTGGAAATATCGAGTTGCTTCAACAGGCCTTCGACCTGACTTATAAACGATTCCAGCACCGGTTCGATCTGGCGGATCGAATTATTGATGCCGTGAAAGTTCTGATCCTCGGCCAGCGCTGAACGAAGACTGTCAACCACATGCTTGAAATCCGCTTCCCTCAGCAGGCGTGCCGTCGCAACAAGGTTCAGCAAGTCCCCAGCTTCCAGTTCCGGTTTCGCAAATGCCGCACGAACGGATTGGCGAAGATCCGCCATGCGGTTCTGAATACGGGGAATTCCAATCAGAGTCGCGTCCATCAGGTAGTACGTGTCGAGGTCCGGATCGAGGATTAGATTTGAAGTATCTCCGACATGAGTGACCAGCTGCCGGATGGCCTCACGCAGTTGTCGATGTCGCACTTCGCTGCTGGCGATCGTCAGCGTTCCCTGTTCGGACTTCAGCCTCTGCCACGACGTGGCAATGTCACTTGGTGCGCTTCCAGATCGCTGCCGTTGTGCCAAGCCCGCATCGGTCACCTGCAACGACTGTCCGAAAAGGCGTTGTACTCCTTCCAGGCGCTGCAGCGCCTGATCGATCTTTCCCTGTTCGCTGACGATTTCCAATTCGGCGCCGCCAGCCAATACCTGATGTCGGGCCAGATGACGCAGCAGGTCATGCAAGGGACGCTGGTATTCGTTTCCGGCGAGTTCCCGCTCGGCAAATCCAATGTCGTCGTTGATGCCGGCCACCATGAAATACAGCAGCACGGCAATCGGCAGGGAAAAACTCAGGCTGATCCAGAGCAGCTTGTTGGGAATGCGTCGTGATGTCAGCAGGTTTGGCATGGCGTCGGTCTCGGCAGAAAATCAAAGTTCGAATCAGGAATAGACGATGAATTGCAACATTGGTAACTAAATGACTTGAATGAAATCCGTGATCCGGCCCAGCACGATGGCAGTTGCGATCACCCGGTGACGGCTATTGGGAGGGTGGAGCATTTCCATGGGCTTCAGATCGGCAGGGCGGTCGGCGACATCGATGATCTGATCCACCATCAGGCCGATTTGCGATTCGGCTGTTTGATAGATCACAACCGAAAGAACGTCTGGAATCTCGCACGAAGCTGGTCCTCCCGACAAATCCTGCAGCGGCATGATTTCACCACGATATTGAAATGCCATTCCGGCGATGGAGTGTTCGATCGATTTTGCAGGAATTTGCTCAAGGCAGACGACGTCACATAGCGGCAAGGCGACTTGGCGCTCTTCGCCAACCGTACAGACCAGTACCTGTTCGTCAATTCTTGCCAGGTCTTCCCTGACAGTTACGGGACCGCAGAGCATGGTCTGCTCTTCAGCGAGTAAACCGGAGTTCCTGGCGATCCCCAGAACATCCAGAATCAACGCGATATTGCCATCCCCCATCAATGCAGCGCCGCTGTATTCCGCCTGACCGCTGAACAGTTCACCCAGTGGCTTCACGACGATTTCCTGGGCATCGCCAATTTCATCGACCAGCAGCGCGTAACGTCTTGTCCCCGTCTTCAGAACGACAATCTCCAACGTGTTTCGCGCCTCAAGTTCGAGCGGAGATGTGATCCCCAGCTTGACGCTCAGGTCTGCCATCGGTACCAGATCACCGCGCAGGCGCAAGACAGGCGAGTCGTGGAATCGCTCGCATTGCTGCCTTTCGTCACCGTTGAGACGCAGCATTTCAATGACATTGATCTGCGGGATCGCGAATCGCTGATGTCCGCAGCGGACCATGATCGCCGGAACGATTGCCAAAGTCAGCGGGACTGTCAGCCGGATCGTTGTTCCAATATCCTTCTGCGTCTGCAATTCAATCGTGCCGCCGATCTGTTCAATACAGGTCTTGACGACATCCATCCCGACACCACGGCCTGACAGGTTTGTCACCTTGTCTGCGGTCGTGAAGCCCGGAAGAAATACTGAATTTCGCAGGTCCGACTCCGAGACCTGATGAGCTCGTTCTGCGGCAATGATTCCGGCTTCGATCGCTTTCTTGCGGATTCGTTCCAGATCCAGTCCCGCTCCATCGTCCGAGACTTCGATATGGACCTGGCCACTTTCCTGAAATGCTCGTACGAGCAATCTTCCGGTCTCTGGCTTTCCCTTGATCTTGCGCAGGTACGGTTTTTCGATGCCGTGATCAATCGCGTTCCGAACCAGATGAACGAGTGGATCAGCAATAGCTTCGAGCATCGATTTGTCGAGTTCGGTGTCACCTCCCTGGAGTTCGATTTCACATTGCTTACCGCACTGCTTTGCGAGGTCGCGAACAATGCGAGGGTACTTGCGCCAGGCGTTTCGCACGGGTTGCATTCGAGTCCGCATCACTCCGTCCTGCAATGATGCGGTGAGCCGATGCAGACGTTGGATCGGTTCCGTTAGTTCGTCATCCAGTCGGCTGGAAGAGATCTGCAGAATGCGATTGCGAACGAGAACCAACTCGCCCACCAGGTTCATTAATTCATCCAGATGATCGATCTGCACCCGGATGAATGTCGAATGTTCTGTTTCACCGACCTTGCTGCCAACCATTGAAACAAACGACGAATCCCCCGCTGCCGGAGCAACATTGGATGGTGGTTGCTCTGAACTCGTGATACCTGCGGCTGCAACCGGGGTAATATCATCAGGCTTCTTTAGAACTGGTTGCGTCCCATCCTTTGATGACGCTTTGACGTAGTTTTCGGTGTTCTGATGGTGCGGTTCCGATGTGGGACCATGCACCATGGTCGATTCCATGGGCGGCGGAGCAGGCTTGATTTGGGGTTCACGTGTGACGGGAGGTGTTGTACCAGTGTCGGAACTGGCGATACGCGTCCATCGCTCGATTTCCGCGATGAGCGGCTTGTAGTCGGTCGCTCCCTCGCGCCCGGTTGCTTCGATCTCAACCAGAGCACCCCGAATCGCGTCAACCAGTTTCAAGAGGACTTCGGCGACGTCACCGCTGACGGTCAACGTTCCGCCAAATAGAGTACTCAGCAGGGACTCACCAGCGTGTGCGACTGAGCCGAGCTTGGGAAAATCGAGAAATCCAGCGTTCCCCTTGATCGTGTGCAGCGAACGAAAGACGATGTCCAGTCCCGACCGATCCCCAGGAGTTGCCTCGAGCGCAACCAGAACATTATCGATCCGATCGAGGCCTTCGCGACACTCGACGACGAATTCACGAATGTAGTCCTGATCGTGTGCCATTTCCGGGAGGGATGCTCTGCAAAAGGGAACTCAAACGGTGGGCGCTTCGGCGAGAATTTCGGGGCAGATCATTGCACGCTTTCAAGTACATTGCTTTTGATGTCAGAAAAGCGACATTCAGACGCTAGCGGACTGAATATGGGCCATTCCACTGTCAATAGTTTTGCCAGGCCGTTTTGGACGACTTTGCGTCGATTATGCACATCGAACCGAATACTCAGGATGTTTCATTTTCTGAACATTCATGCAGTGCTCATCTGTCGAATGGCATGCTCGTCCGGAAGAGATCCGACATGATTTACGACAGGATAGTCGTGATTCGCTCCGCGAACCAACGCTTTTTCGTGGACAGACATCTTTGAACGAGGCGAAGTTGAGTTGGAAGCAAGGAGTTGCAGCGTTGGTTCGGGGAATGAACCACGCCTATCTGTCCAACCGCCGGGTTAGCGCCTCCAGAGGAAGTCAGCGTGTACTCTTGCAGTCCTGCCCCAAGAATCGGGCTATGGATACGCAGTCACTCAGATTGCTTGCATTAGCACTCACCGTGCAGACATTAGAGCGTATGACACTTAAGTTTAGCGGCATCGCCCAACGCATCGAGCCGCGACCGTGAGGGAGCGGTTGGGTTGGCTAGTACGACGGAAGAGGAAGACCGCTCCCTGACGGTCGCGGCTCCGG
>CAIWEX010000570.1 GCA_903911795.1 uncultured Schlesneria sp. | reverse complement strand
CCATCAGCGCCTTTCGCGCGGTCTCCAGGTGGCTTCGCCGTCCGGTCATGGCGTTAATCTGCGCAGTGAGTTCGCCGATCATCGTCTCGAGTACTGCCAGCGTTGCCGCGCATTCAGCTTGTGTTGGTCCGCCGTGCTCTGACATCGGTATCCATTTCTCTACGGTCCGATATGTGATGGCGTTCCCGGTGTCGGGGTCGGTCTGGTTTGTCGGAACGTCTTTGTTGCGAGTTTTCAGAGTCTGCATGGTTCTGTTGATCCTTTCGGGGTCGTGGGGTCGTGAAATCGAGCTTAGTTGAGGAGCGCCAGACGCAATCGCCGCCGCCGCTGCTCCTGTTCATCCGTGGCGAGTTTCTGCATTGTTGGCGGGATATCTTCGAGGCGACCAATTCCGATTCGCTGCCCGTCCGCCGTGTGGATCACCACTACGTCTGGTTTGGTCTCTCGAGCTTGGCCGATCACCACTGGCCTGAACATGACTGATCCTTTCATCAAAAGTAGGCAACGAAGTCGTCTGGCAGGTCTGCCGGTGATTTCTTTCGCGTGGTCTTGCGTGGCTTGATCGTGCATCGCCCCGCCTCGAAATCGGCCAGTGCCTCGGGACTGATGCGCCACCTTGGGAGCTTGCCACGAGTGCGGGATACGTTGATGGCTGCGAGTTCGCCCGATGCAATCCAGCCGCGAACCGCATCGGGTTTCACGCCGTATCGCTCAGCGACTGCATTGACCGCAAACATCAAGAGACTAGACATTGACGGCCTCCGCAATGCATCGAAGCTGCTTCAATTCGTCGGCAACCGTGGGAACGTCCGCATCGGAGATCGTGCGGTATTGGCCGATCCGCTCAAGAGTGATCTTGCCAGCAATGGCGAGCGCATCGAGTGTGCGTCTCATTCGCCAGTCGGGAACAGGAGGTTCGCCATTTAGGCGAGCAACTTCCCTTCTCGCTTCGCCCGTCGTAATCCTGTGTGACACTTGTTTTGCTCCTCGCTGTCGGTGGGTTAGATAACCGACATGGGAGAAGAGTAGTCTCGATGGCGGAGAAAGGAACGAAGAAACCCCTGTAAAACAGGGGTTTCGAGACTAGTGTTACCAGCGCGATACCAGCGCGATACCAGCGCGATACCTACGTGGGTTTTCTGAGAAGTGCAACCGGAATTTCTCCGCCATGTTTTGCGAATCCGGAGCGATGCACGGTGACGTCTTTGGACGATTCCGAGTAATCAAACAACAGTCCTGATTCTCTCAGATCGTTTGCTATTCTCGTCCACGCTGACTTCCTTGCCTTTGGGTTTTTCGTCTTGAAGTGGGGGAAACATGCGTGGAGCTGTTTCGGCTGAACGAAGATCGTCCAGTCTTGCGGGCTCAATTCATATGGCTTCGGTTCTGGTTCTTTCACTTTCTCGTCCGGCATCGGTTTCGGTTCATCAACGCCAACCGTTCTCGGCATGAACGAATCTTTTCGCTCGTCGATAAAGAGTCGCATCTTTTCCCGAGTAGCCGAAGCAAATCCTGTAATCTCCCGGAATTCTTCAATTGCCTCGTGAGTATTCTCACCCAGATACAGGAAGGGGGACTCTCTCAATTGGCTCTGCGGGATGCGACTGGCATTGCGCTTGATTGTGGAACGCCATTTGTGTTCCCACTGCTGTAAGCGATCCAACATCGTTGACAATCGCAGATCGAATTCCTCTGCGAGATG
>CAIWEX010000569.1 GCA_903911795.1 uncultured Schlesneria sp. | reverse complement strand
CGGTCAAATTTGATCTGCAGGACAGGCATGCCGAATCCCTTTTCATGGCATTAGCAAGTCATTGTCAATTGACGTGGACACCGGGCGAAAATCAGGCGCGGGCCATCTCGGGGGCGACATTTCGCCTCCCCGAAATCGATAAAATCCTGGCGATGATTTCCGTACTGCTGATCGGCGGTCCGTCCACCAGAACGACTCGACCGCCGTATTCCTCAACGACGGCCACTTCCGGCATGTTGGCGATCGAATATCCCGGCCCCTTGACGATGATCTCTGGGCGCAACTGCCGGATCAGTCGGCATGGAGTTGGTTCGTCGAACCCAAAAACCTCGTCAACGTAACGGCATCCCAGCAGGACCTGGCTTCTTTCAGCAAACGTGCAGATCGGCCGCGTCGGCCCTTTCAGCCTTCGCACCGAATCATCTGTATTGAGGCCCACAACCAGGCGATCTCCCAGAACTCGACATCGACTCAGGAAAAGGACATGCCCCGCATGAAAGAGGTCGAAGCAACCGTTGGTGAAGACGGTGGTTGTCTTCGACGTCGATTCAACTCGGGTCGCATCCGTTCGGTGATCCATGCGACCCTCTGCGGGGCGTTCGATAACGGTCTTCATACGGCCAGTCCTGCATAGCGGCGAACGATTTGTACGACGTCTTCTGGCTGGATCATGGCCATGCACTTTGCAACGGGGACCATCGGCCCGATCACCGGGTGTTCGCACAACTGCCGATCCTTCGGGTCGTTGTCACCAATGGGAATAACTCGCGACTTCCAGCAGGCGTTGTCGCGGCAGCAGGGAAGAGCCCCGATGGTGTGTAAGGTGTGCATTTTCGGATAGCAAAGAAACGTCACCGGTTCGCGCCCGCCCGCCAGGTAGATATACGGCTTCTCGAACGCCGCGCAGAGATGCATCAGATAGGTCACCGGACCCAGTCCGATCGAGGCGTGGTACACCAGCCGGTGCAGCATCCGATGTGACGTTTCTCCCAGCAGTGAAATGCAGCGTTCCAGGCGAGGATGGTTGTGACCAGCTTCACCAATCTGTACCCACTGAAACAGTCCAAGTGTTCGATCAATCACTTCCTGGTAATACTCCACGGGCCACTGCTTGATCGTGTAATCACACTTCGAGCCTCCGACGAGGATTCCAAACGGTGTTCTGCGTCCGTGCGTAAAATGCTCCTGCAGCATCGTCATCCAGCTTTTTTCGTCATCCGACAGATAAATGCGAGGACGATTGCTGCGTGCATACAGAGGCACACCAAGCTGCTCACCGAGGAATTCGGTATAGCAGGAGATAAAATTGATCGGTGTCTGGTTGGAACGATTGATCTGTGGGTACTGCATGTCGATCCGAATCGCGTCGGGGTCGTCGTCGGCCAGTGGAGTGATGTGTGGATTGTTCTGCCAGATCTCAGGGCAGGGGGTACGAACATCCGTCAGATAGCGACCTGGATAGCTGGCATGCAGTGACTCAACCGCCACGGTCATCGTCAGGATGTCACCCGGACAGAGCGGGCAGCAGAGAATCAATTTTTGTTTCTGAGCCATGATGGATGGGGGCCACGTTGTGGGGGAGAGCGGTCAGCTTTCAGCGATCAGCAGTCAGAAAAGACAGTTCAATCCACGCTCAAATCGCAGTAGCCGGGTGTGTAACTTTCTTAAGCTGAATGCTGATCGCTGACCGCTGACTGCTTCAAATTCTCCGCAAGCAATTGAACGGCTTTGTCGAGGTCCGCGGTTGGGAAATTCACGGCAGTTCGTTCCAGATGAATTCGGCCTTCGTGAATCCTCCAGATGGCAAACAGCCAGCGTCCGGAACGGACTGCGGCATCCATCTGTTGCAGCAGTTCGGCCGGAATGCCTCCGGCGAGTCTTACGAGGTCACCATCAGGACCATCAGGCAGTTGACGCTCTTGAGGATCTGGTGAATCGACTGGTTTCGGGACGGCTTTCTTCCTTGGCATGTCTCACTCCAAGTCGACGCACTTTTGGAACGAATCAAAATAAAGCGACCACGCTCACAACCGGCGCCGCACTGCCAGGAGATGGCGTTCGGGTCCGGTCACGAGCGTGGTCGTTCCACTACTCACGAATCATTGATGACGCACGCATTCTTCTTAGAACGAATGCGTCAGTCAATAGGCGATTCAGGCTTCTGTCTCGCTGTTCTCTTCCTTGTCCACTGTGGCAGACCACATTCGAGAAACCAGCATCGAACCGAAGAAGAGTTACCACAGAGGCACGGAGGAACACAGAGAAAATGTAGGGGGAATTCTGTAGCGAAGACAGTCGTGGTGGCCACATATCTGTTGTTTTTTTTCGCGGGCTCTTTCCTGCATTTTATCGTCTCTGAATTAACCTCTGTGCCCCTCCGTGTCCTCCGTGGTAAACCGTTTTCATCGTTTCCTTCTGCAAAAGCTTCGTTAGCTCCATCGACCTTCAGGACACGTTTCGGTCGAAAGGGCCAGCTTGTTAATCAATTGATTCTTCTCGACACACGCGCACCCGCACTTCGTGCAGTGGTCGTTTTGCAAGAACTCGCACGATTGGCAAATCGCCAGTCTTTCCCCGATTTCCTCCGGAGTCCGCCGAGGCATGCCAGCGAGAGTCCAGCGGGACATCGCCCTGGCGAAGTTCCAGCCCCGAATCAACAACGATGGCATTGATGCGGCAGCATTGGATTCAGATCCTTTTCCATCCGCGCCGAAATGTGATTCCATCGTCGTTTCATCTCGATATTCACGGCAGATCTTTTCATAGGACGCAAGTTGTTCAGCAGTCAGATCGGACCGCTGCCCTTCACAGATTTTCCGCAAATTCGGCGGCATTTGATTCATAATGTCACCACGAAACTGAAATGACATAGTCCGACTCGAAGCTCTCCGGACAGGAAAACTCCTGGACAAGCGACCGCATTTGCGAGACGAATGCTGTCACCACCAACGTTGGAACTGGTCGCAGTCACCGACCACGACGCCGAATCACATTGCACGACGAAAACCACTTCTCCAAGGTCGCACAGCGTAAACGTGCCGGTGGCACCGACCCCTTCGTAAAGG
>CAIWEX010000568.1 GCA_903911795.1 uncultured Schlesneria sp. | reverse complement strand
TCAGCCTTCTTCTCTTCTGGCTTTTCGGTTGTTCCGCCAGCAGGGGCTGGAACTTCTACTCCGCCACCGGTGGTTGAACCGGCACCTGGAGCCTTAGGCTTGCGAGTCGTCTTGCGAGTCGACTTCTTGGGGGTTTCGGCGACGGTTGTCTTTTCTGCACCCGCCTGAGCGGCGCCGTCCTTCTTTGGTTCTTCCTTCGCTCCTTCAGGAGCCTTGGCAGGTTCTGCCTTGGCGTCTGTCTTGGGAGCATCAGTCTTCTTGGCATCGGTCTTCGGGGCATCCGTCTTTGGCTTGGCGGCATCGCCCCCACAGCCCATGCCAAACATCGACGTGGTAAAAGCCAACAGCAGCGAGCAAACCAGATAAACCTTACGCATTGAAACAGTCACCTTGATTTTGACGGCCCGGATCACGAATCGTTCGGACCCAGACAATGTGAATTCCTTTCGTCGCGAAGCATCACCAGCCCGATGACACTAACCCTAGCGCGACGACTCCGACACCCAGCGGTCGAAGGATGCAACCATTACAGTCCCGAAAGATGTGGAAATCAACCCCCAACGGCACCTTCCACCCGATCTGGAACTTTCCGCCGCGCGACGTAAGGATTGGCCAAAGTCTGCGGTTCCGACATGTTTTGCTGGTCAGGCGATCCTCATCCATTACAATGCCTGACATGACACAGCCCTCCCAACCCGTCGCTCTTCCCCCCGGCCAGGTCCCCGCTACCGGAGCCCTGCTGGGCCTCGACTTCGGCACAAAACGTTTAGGGGTATCTGTTTGCAACTCCGAACAGACCATCGCTGTCCCTGTCGAGACCTGGACAGTCCGCACCCCGGAAATGAATCTGAAGCATCTGCGGGAATTGATCGTTGACTACCGTGCCGTCGGTTTTGTCGTCGGTCTGCCGGTTCGAATGAGTGGTGCGGAAGGGGATCAGGCAAACGTCGTCCGCAAGTTTGGCAACTGGCTGGCAGAACAGACTCGTCTTCCAGTCGCCTTCTGGGACGAACGGCATTCGTCGACAGAGGCAGAAGTGCTGTTGTGGAACCAGGGATTTTCGCCCGCAAAAAGCAAGGAACGACTCGACCGGCTGGCCGCTCAAATCATCCTGCAGGCGTTTCTCGACGCCCCCGACCGCACGTCTCCTCCGGCCCCGCTGGGATGACCTTTCACACTGGTATTAAGGGACCGCATGCCACTGCTGGATCGCGAAGAGTACATCGAACAGGCGTATTTCTTCCGCACGTTTCACGAGCGGCTGGATGAGAATCTGCCGTCACAGGAAATCCTCGCCAGCATCCGCGAAGAAATCCTCGCCACGACCAAGCTTCCGATGGCGCTGGATGTTCTGCGAAGTGAGCTGATGCACAAGGGGAAGATTTGCGAAGGGATGGCGCACCTGTCGCACTACTTCGCCCCGTTTCAGGCGTTCGTCATGGAGCGGGCCGAGGAAGATCGATCCAAGTTCGACCAGCGGATCGCCCTGCAGATTCTGGAACGCGAAGCCAAATACCGCGCCGATTCACCCTCTCCCGCCGGCCTGTTTGTGTTTCAGTTCGAATGCATGGCCAGAAACCGATTGGGCTACCACGATGGAATCGCTTCGATTGCCGCCGACCCCATGTACGACTCCGACTGGCGCGACTGGATCCTGAAAGCCCGCACCCAACTGGGGGCGGTCGAATTCGCCGACCTGATCTATTTCCGTTCTGAGTCATACGTGGAAGAACGCCGTCGTACCGCCGGGGCAGACTACACTCCCACCGCCAAGATACTGTTCGGCAGGCAGGAAGGGCGCATTGCCCGAGCCAACCGTGGCAAGGATCCACTGTATCTGTTCGGGGCACTGCAACGGCAACTCGGCTATCCCACCGTCCCGAGATCCAAATCAGGCCGAGAACTGCAACTCCCCCCCCTGATCGAACAACGTTTCCAGCGACTGGAAAAGCGTTTGCAACTGCTGGAAGCCGAATCGCAGGGAAAACTCGACCTGAGCGAGTTCTACAGCAATCCTCCGAAGTTTGAAGACGAGACGTAACCGGCGTGTCCCGCCCAAGGCAATCGCCTTTTTCAATGTAGGGTGGGGTACTCTTGCGAGCACGATGAAATCGTGCTCCACGATGTGGGGCACGTTTTCAACGTGCTCGCCCCTCGCGCAGCGCAAACTCACGATCAAAGTTTCCGATCCAGAACGGCTGGTTGGGGG
>CAIWEX010000567.1 GCA_903911795.1 uncultured Schlesneria sp. | reverse complement strand
GGCACGCTCAACGTGGTGCAAGCTGCACGGGATTTGGGGGTGGGGCAGGTGGTGCACACGTCCACCAGCGAGGTGTACGGAACCGCGCGCTTTGTGCCCATCACCGAGGCGCATCCGCTGCAAGGGCAATCGCCCTATTCGGCTAGCAAAATTGGCGCGGACCACATTGCTCTGTCTTACTACTTGTCCTTCGGCACCCCTGTGACCGTAGAATTTGACGGGCCGCGTCTTTCACAGCGAGTGATTGTGACGGGTCGCCACTGTTTTGGATGTACGGCGGGCGCGGGATCGAGTTGTCAGGGAAGTACTGTTTCGTGATTTTTTCGAGAATCTTATCTACGGCGGAACTTGCGGGCTGGCTGGAAGTTAGGGGGCGGCAAATTTCGCTGAAGACGGCGAAAATGGGGGTTGTGTGTCGGCACTTCCTGCCGTGGTCTTGACCCGATTTTCGGATTCTTCTAAAAACCCGCCGCGTTCGACGGGTGGCCGATTGGCCTTCGGTCGAATGTGCCGTTCACCTCTCCCGTTCACATCCCGATTGACGGCTCTCTGCCCCTTCTCCAGGTAGGAAGATGCCCATGGCACGTTCGTTGTTTAGCTCCGCGTCAGTGTGGGGCAGTCTTGCAATGCTGGCGATGACGGGTTCCGCATCCGCCCAGTGGTTTCCGTTTGGCGGAAGTAACTCCTGCAATTGCGGTGCACGACCCACGATGATGGCTCCGTTCTCGCAATCAGCGAGTTATTCGTCCGCGTACAACCCGGTCTATCAGACCGCGTATACGTCGCAAGCCGTCTCTTGTGGCCAACCCGTCGCATGTACCATTGAACAACCGGTACAGACGGTGGCCGTGGCTCAGACCGTCCGAGTCCAGGCGCTGCAGCCAGTCGTTCATCCGGTTTACGACACCGTCCAAGTCGTTGAATACCAGCCCGTCAAGCAAAAGGTTCAGCGGGCCGTGACCGACACCAAGTGGGTCGATCAGGCTGTGACTGAAATGCGACCTGTGACCGAACAGCGCACAGTCAATGTGCCGACGGTCGATTACCAGAACGTGACCGAATACAAGAAGGTTCAGAAGCAGGTTGGCTATTACGCCACCAAGACGGAACCCGTCAACAAAGTTCCCGCGTGTGCTTACGATAACAGCCCAGGTTTTGTCGGCTGGATGAATCGAACGGGCCACGACATTCGGAATTCGTTCACGCCGAATACCAAAGTGAGCCGTACGTTTGTACCACAAACAATGACCTGCACGGTTCCGTGCACCAAAAAGGTGGCGGTCCAGGGAATGAAGCAAGTGACATACAACGTCACCTCCATGGTCCCTCACCAGACAACTCGTAAGGTTGCTGTGAACTCGGTTCGATACGTCGAAGAAGAAGTGACAGCGATGAAGGCCGTAACGGTTGCTCGAACCGTTCAAGTGGGAACGCGTGTCAGCTATGCACCCGTGGGAGGTAACGGCGGGGTAACAGCGAGTGGACCTGGCAACGGCGGTTCAACCGCACTGACGCCAACGCCGGATACGAATTCCAATGCGAAACGAACAGCGACCGGGGACGATAGCAATTTGAACCCAGAAGGCTTCACTCCGAATCCGAATAAGAAGATTTCGTATCCCGTCCGCGAACGCGAATCCGATCGTGGCGAAGTCACTGAAACCGTGATCCCCAGTCGTCCTGCGATGAAGGCACCTTCTGTAATTCGAGTCAGCCAGTGGGTGGCCCGAGCACCAAGTCCCTCAGTACCAGCCCTGGACCAGACAGCGTCAATGTCGATCGCTGGAACCGTCCGGTAATCGATCCGCCCTCGCTACCAGGAGTCTGATCCCCTCACGACTTCTGGTGACCATGTCAACCTTTGAGTCATCCCCGCGACGCCGGCTTCATGCCGGCGTCCTTTTTTATTGATGCTTTATCACGACGAGGTTGGGTGGCGCGCAACGCGGGTAACGATTTTAGCGGGGGCCAGTGCCTGATCGTCGTGGTTCGCTCCGCGAACCTACG
The DNA here is from genome assembly GCA_903911795.1 of uncultured Schlesneria sp. Taxonomy (GTDB): domain Bacteria; phylum Planctomycetota; class Planctomycetia; order Planctomycetales; family Planctomycetaceae; genus Schlesneria. The sequence goes on along the minus strand of CAIWEX010000567.1, from coordinate 20,152 downwards.
CTGCATTTTCCGATGACAACTCAAATAGTCGCATCGTCACCAGAAATCATGTCAACGAAGAAGCGTTGGTTCGCGGAGCGAACCACGACTTTCCCAGCTCAGGTTGCACTCGCGTCCAAAGATTCCGCTGCCGGCAATTCATTGATCGGGCAGACATCGACGCTGACCGACAATTGCGGACTGCTGCCGCCGATATAGACCCCCTTGACCGGGGCGACATCGGTGTAATCGCGGCCCCAGGCGATCGTCAGGTGATCGGTGGTTGGGAACTGCTTGTTGGTAGGATCAATATCGATCCAGCCGAGTGGCCCGCAATAGACCGATAACCATGCATGTGAGGCATCCGCTCCCACCAGTCGCGGCTTGCCGGGTGGGGGCAGCGTTCTCAGGTAACCGCTGACATAACGTGCGGCGAAACCGAGGGACCTCAGGATCGAGATCAACAGATGTGCAAAATCCTGGCAGACTCCCCGTCGTTGACGAAAGACCTGTTCCACCGGCGTTGAAACCGTTGTTGCCGTAGAATCGTATTTGAAATCAACAAAGAACCGTTCCAGCAGATCCGCCAGAACTTCCAGAATGGGGCGATCCGGATGAAACGAGGATGCTCCATAATCTGCGAACGCGGTACTTCGCCGACAGCGGGGTGAATCAAATGTGAATTCGAACGCTTGCAGGGCTTCGTGCGAATAATGAGCCTGCACGTCCGCCAGCACGACTTCCCACGGCGGGCTGGTCACCCACTTCGCAGGAGTAACGATTTCCACTTCATTGATGGCCGAAATCAGCAGCTTTGAATACCCCTGATTGAACAGGAACTGAGTCACCGTGTTACCAAAATAGTCGTTCAGCACGACGCGGGTTGACGGTTGCGGTTCGATATCGATCCGATGTGCGAGGACCGATTGAGATTGCGTGCAACGCGGTGTCAGCCAAGCCTCATTGTGACCGACGGAAACCGGATCGGCACTGGAATACGAAGTTTTATGAACGATGCGGTACTTCATTGGGGCAACTCCAGACCAGACGTGATTTGGCGAGGAATGCCGGAATGAAGCAGATACTTGCGGGTGATGACGTGCGAAAGCGTACTCATGTCCTTTTCAACATCCAGTAGAATCTGTTGCAGGGCCGTTGCCGGGACCTGTTCGAGGTTTTCCGGGGAAACCATTCGAACGGCATGAACAGCCATCATCACGATCCGCTTTTCTTCGTTACGCAGCACCGATTGACCGTCGTTTGGCAGTGCGTCGACATGATCCGACAAGGCAACCAACTGTGAAACGATCGAACGGGGACTCGTTTCATCACTGATGCACAAGTCCAACACCGCGTTCTGTTGCAGGTTATCGAAATAGCGTGCCCGATATGTCATCCGGCAATCGATCACTTCGAGCAGAGACTTCAGAACGGGACGTTCGAATGTCGCGTTGACCGACATCACACTGCGCAGCATGCTCGCCGTGTTACGGGCTCGCTCGATGCGACGGCCCATGTCGAGCAGTCGCCAGGCTGGGCCTCGCACCATACCATCGTGCAGCAGTCCACTGACAGCCGCCAGATCCAGAATCAACTGGTTGATGGCTTCGAGCACATCGACCAGGCCCGTCCAGCGAGTTTCCGGCGACTCGAGAAACGCGAGTGCCGTTTCACGGACCTTTCGAAACGTATCGGGCGACATCCAGAGTCGTTCCAGCGATGCGAGTCGATCCATTTCGGAAATCGCAGCAGCGACACCGCGCGATTCCTCGACATTGGAAATCATCCGCGGCAACTCATCGGTCAGCGTAGGGAGTTGGACCAGAAACGATTCAATTGCAAAACCAGGTTCCACTTGTCCCTGGTCGGCCAACGCTCGAATGAGCCACGGAAGTTCTGGAGCATCTGAAGCGGACTCAGCCGTCAATCGCTCGATGACCGCTCGCAACAGCCGGCATAGAAAATCGGCTCGATCCAGCGACTGCCCGAACCAGAACAGATCGTCTGCAACTCGACTCGGGAAAATGGCACTCGTACGCCGTAGTACAACAGGTTTATCGATATCCCCCAGCAGTGAAACGGGCTTCACCAGGCTTTCAGCCAACACCCACAGGTCCTTGCTGCTATCACCTGCCGAGATCGAGAGGACCATCGGATCGGGTGTCGGGGCTACTCGAACTAGCCCCCCCGGCATCACATCGTAGTCGTCCTGATTCGCGGTCAGGAACGTGCGGATTGCAGCATGTCCGTTTTGAACCTCTCCATTGCGGAACACTGGGACGGCCGAACGTGCGATCAGTTCCTGAGCAACATATTTGTACGGATGAGCCGTGATCTGGTCGATCAGTTCACGCCGCCCTTCGGGATCGAGCCGACTGACAATGACCTCTTCACCGCCGCTTGCCTGGAATGCAGGCTTGATGACCAGTTCCGTGAAGCGTCCCATGACTTCTTTAAGCTGACCTTGATCTCCGCACCACCACGTGGGAATTGACTTCAACTGAAGATCTTCCCCAAGCCAGTACTGACAGATTTGAGGCAGGAATGCCATGAAGATCGGGGATTCAATCAGACCACATCCAGGAACATTCGCAACGGCAACTTTTCCTTCGCGGATGACTTTCAGCAGGCCTGGGATCCCGTGCGGTTCGCCGCCTCCCAATTCCAGCGGGTCGATCCCTCGTTCCACTCCACGTGAAATGATCACATCGATCGGAACCAGTCCAGCCAGCGTCTTCAAAAAGACACGATCATCGCGTACCGCGAGGTCCGCCCCTTCGACCAGCGTGTAGCCCAGGTAGCGAGCCAGATAAACGTCTTCGAAGTAGTAAGGATACTTGGCCCCCGGTGACAGCAGAACGATCCGCGGATTCTCCGACAGCTTCTGGCCAAGCGCCTTGAGTCGGTTTTGCAAAGCAAGAAAGAACGGAGCCAGTCGCCGGACGAGTGGATCATGGAGCGACGGGGGCATCGCGCGTGAAACGGCGATACGATTCTCCAGAGCGAAGGCAGCTCCAGCTGGGGCTTCGGCTCGGTCGGCCATCGCTCGCCAGCCACCATCGGGACCGCGTGCCAGTTCCGTCGCGAACAGCGTGATCGACTGCGGCCCCTGATGAATCCCGACGAAGGGACGCAGAAACCCCGGATTGGCAAACAACACTTCGGGGGGAAGAACTCCGTTCTGAATCAGTTCTCGCGGACCATAACAGTCGCGAACAACGCGATCCAAAAGTCGAGCCCGTTGACGCAGTCCACCCGCCAGATTGTCCCATTCGTTCGCACCGATGATGAACGGGAACAGGTCCAGACTCCACGGCCGCTGAGACTGCTGGCCATCGTGGAATATGTTGAACGTGACGCCGTTTTCATCGAGAAGTTGCTCGGCCTGTTGAGCCCGGTGCGCGAAGTCCGTGACGGTGACGTTAGGAATCCGCTCGACAAATGATTTCCAAGCTGGACGTGGGTTTCCCAGCCGATCCAGCATTTCGTGATAGACCAGCGTCGGGACCGTGTGTGGAACCCGAAGATATTGTCCCGGCGCGGCGTATACGGTCATCGAATCAACATTCCCGGTAACGGTAACTTCCCTGCCGACCAATTCGCGCGACGGCAATCCTACCGGTCTGATGACCCGCAAGAGTCGTTCAGCGATTTCCGCAGAACGACCTTCCGACCATCAAGCGTTGAAATCAGATCAACGCATTCGCAGATCCAAGGTCCAGGGCGTTTCGAATGCCGACTGTTCCTCCCGTACGTTAACTCGACCACCCGTATGTGCGTGTTCGACAAACCGTGCCGACCGACGGCATTCCGCTTCCAGAGCGTTGACAGGGAAGACAGACGGATTCAGTCCGCCCGGATGATCCACGTGGTAACGACAACCGCCAATCGATCGACCCATCCAGAGATCTACAATATCAAATGTGAGTGGTGTATGAACAGGCAGTGTGGGGTGGAGGCAGCTTGGGGGCTGCCAGGCACGATAGCGGACACCTCCCACCAGTTCCCCTTCCCGGCCCACTTCCTGCAAGGGGACGCGACGACCATTACATGTTACGGCATAACGCGATGACGTCATTCCAGTGAGCGAAACTTGAATTCGTTCGACCGATGAATCGACATACCGTGCGGTCCCTCCGGCCCCCGGTTCTTCGCCCAGCACATACCAAGGTTCGATTGCCGTTCGAAGTTCCAGACGAATTCCATCGTGCTGGATCTCGCCGATGTGTGGGCAACGGAACTCCCACTGAGCGTTGAACCATTCGTCACGGAAGGCAAATCCGTGTTTACGCAAATCAGACAAGATCTCAGACACGTCGGCCCGCAGCGCACTCGGCAACAGCCAGCGATCATGCAGTCGGGTTCCCCAGCGAATCAGCGGTTGCCGGTAGGGCTCTTTCCAGAACCAGGCAACCATCGCCCGGACCATCAACTGCTGGATCAGGCTCATTTGCGCATGGGGCGGCATTTCGAACCCGCGCAGTTCCACGAGTCCCAATCGACCGTAGGCGTGGTCCGGTGAATAGAGCTTGTCGATACAGATCTCGGCTCGGTGTGTGTTGCCTGTCAGATCAACCAGCAGATGGCGGAAGATCCGGTCCACCAGCCAAGGGGCAATCGGTCCGTGATCGGGAATCTGCTGGAACGCAATTTCCAGTTCGTAGATGGAGTCGCGTCGCCCCTCGTCCACGCGTGGTGACTGACTTGTCGGACCAATGAATTGACCCGAGAAGAGATACGAAAGTGCCGGATGATTGTTCCAGTATGCGAGGAAACTTTTCAACAGGTCGGGACGACGCAGGAACGGACTGTCCGCAGAGGTCGGACCTCCCAGCACCAGATGGTTTCCACCACCAGTTCCCGTATGTCGGCCGTCCAGATGGAACTTCTGAGTCCCCAGCCTCGTGTAATGCGCATCTTCGTAGACACCGGTTGTGATTGCACAAAGTTCTTTCCAGTTGGCGGCGGGTTGAATGTTGACTTCAATCACACCGGGATCGGGTGTCACTTTGAGGATTCGCATCCGATGATCATTCGGAGGGAGGTAGCCTTCAATGATGACTGGAATCTGCTGTTGTTCGGCAACTGCTTCGACGACTGCGATCAGTTCGACATAGTCTTCCAAACGCGCCAGCGGCGGCATGAAGACATGCAAAATACCGTTGCGAGGTTCAATACAGAGTGCCGTTCCGATCACGTTCCACGGTTGGGTATTCGGCAGGATTCGGTCGGATTCACGAACTTCCGTTCTTGGCTGGCTGAGCAGTGTCACCAGTTGACTGGCGTTTCCCTGAGCCGTCAGTTCAAGATCTCGCTGGTATTGAGCGAGGCGGTTCTGAGCCCGACGTCGAAAATCGAGATGCGTCGGCAGTGGGTCGCGATCCTCAAATGGATCGATGCTGTAAAGCGTCCGGAATTCATCCGATCCGCCGACAGGGAGTGAATCCAGCGGCAATCGCAGCCCGATGGGAGAATCCCCGGGAATCAGGAAGAGACGTTCCGTTCGCATGGGCCAGGGACCGCTGGTCCAGTGGGGCCGTGCCTGCCACCACGCCTTGGTGAGTGGCATCACGTAACCAACGGGGCGACTGACGCCTCGTTCCAGAATCGATGAAAGTCGCTGGCGGTCCTTGTCGTCGTCGAGATTGAACTTGCGGGGATCGACATCGACAGGAAGCTTCTGCTCCTGCTCCATCGTGCGCCAGAGATCTTCGTACGCTGGTTTCATCCAATTCCCGTCGACATGCAAACGCTCGGCCACTTCCATCAGGAACTCGCCCGCGTTTTCAATATCGGCATGCCCCTTGTCTGTGGGGTCGGCCAGCCATTTCGGGTTCTTCCAGAGAGGTTCACCGTCGACGCGCCACATGCAACTATATGCCCAGCGTGGCAGCGGTTCGCCCGGATACCACTTTCCTTGACCGTAGTGCAGCAGACCGCCCGGTGCAAAGCGATCGTAGAGCCGCCGGAGCAGTTGCCCGGACCGTTGCTGCTTGTCGACGCCGACGGCACCCGTCGTCCATTCGACGGACTCCATGTCGTCGATCGAAACAAACGTCGGTTCCCCTCCCATGGTCAGTCGGACATCCTGTTGCTTCAGGTGTTCGTCAACCTCAAGTCCCAGTTGATTGATTTCTTCCCATTGCTCGTCGGTAAAAGGGAGAGTGACTCGCGGATCTTCGTGGATCCGCTTCACCGACATTTCGACGTTAAATTCGGTTTCGCACTTTTCCAGCGGTCCTGAAATCGGTGCAGCGGTGGCAGGTGCGGGGGTCGCCGCCAGAGGAAGGTGCCCTTCGCCCGTAAACAGTCCCGACGTAGGATCGAGACCAACCCAACCGGCCCCTGGCAGATAGACCTCGCACCAGGCATGCAGATCCGTAAAGTCCTGTTCAGGGCCGGAAGGCCCATCGAGCGATTTGACGTCCGCCCGCAATTGAATCAGATAACCCGATACGAATCGCGCGGCCAGACCGCAGCGACGCAATAATTGCACCATCAACCACGCCGAGTCTCTGCAGGAACCAGTCCCCTTCACCAGTGTCTCTTCCGGAGTCTGAACACCAGGTTCCATGCGGATCACGTACTTGATCTGGTTGCACAGAAGTTGATTCATATCCACCAGGAACGTTGTTGTCCGGCGGAGTTTCTGATCAATTCGGGCGAAAAACTTTTCGAACGCGGGCCCCTGTGGCAGGAACTCCAGGAAGGCCTGCAGATCTTTTGCCAGGGTCGGTTCGTACGTGAACGGAAATTCCTCACCGTATTCCTCGACGAAGAAATCGAACGGGTTGATCACCGTCAGATCTGCAGTCAGGCTGACTTCAACACTGAAATGGTCAGTCTTTTCAGGAATGACGAGCCGCGCGAGGAAGTTACCGAACGGGTCTTGCTGCCAGTTCAGGAAATGCCCTTCAGGCAGGACTTTCAGAGAATAGCTTGGCACGGGAGTACGACAGTGGGGCGCAGGTCGCAAGCGGATCACTTGGGGTCCGAGCGAAATACTGCGGTCATACTGGTACTCGGTGAGGTGCCGCAGTACGACTCGAATTGTCATCAATACACCTGCCTTCACTGCTGCTGGGAAGCATTTTCCACCAGCGGTAGAATCTCGAAAAATGCCCGATACATCGTAGCACCGATGTCATTCAGGCGGCATTGGCAGGCATCGATAAACTCATGCAAACCTTCCTGAATGATCGGTTCAATCTTCGCTGTTCGCAAGTGGTCGTGCAAACTGGCAAATTCTGACTCTGCCGGATCAACGTTTGTTCCGATCGGTCGCCCCGTAATTGCATGGAGCGAAATTTCTGCCTGGCCGACGCAGAAGCGGACTGCACGGGGAAATGTCGCATCCAGCAGCAGAAATTCAGCCACTAGCGGCGGCGAAATTCGTCCGTAACGCTTGCGATACATGAACAGTGCGCTCGTCGATTCCAGCAGCGCCGTCCACTGCACGACATCGAGTGCGGAACCAATCCTGGATTCATTGGGCAATAGAACGAAGTATTTGACGTCCAGGATTCGTGACGATTTGTCGGCTCGCTCGAGCATTCGACCGATGCGTGCGAAGTGCCAGGCTTCATCATGCGACATCGTCGCTTCCATCACACCGATCACTTCGTGACTCGACCGCCGAACCCGTTCCAGAAAATCGGCGGGATTCTGCAGGATCTCGTCGGGAGCTCGCGATGCCTCGCGGACTCGCAAATAGAAGCGATTGATCGCTTCCCAGATCGGGACACTGAGCACTTCGCGAATGGCCCGAGAGTTCTCGCGGGCCTTCTGCAGGCATGACCAGATTGAATTCGGGTTCCGTTCATCGAAGAGCAGGAATCCCAGGACAAGTTCAGCGCTATAGACTTGACCGTGAAGTTTGTGAAAGAGCTCTTCATCACCACTGGCATAAATCAATGGCGACCATTGTGGATGCCCCCCCAGTGACATTGACTGGCAGACATCCACAAAGCGGGAGACGTTTTCCGCTCGTTCAAGGTAGCGACTGGCCCAAAATACGGAATCTGCAACGCGGCGTAACATCGGTTTTTCGTCATAGTGGCGGCACAATGCGAGCGCAGAGGCCTGGACTTCTCAAGCTGGTACCACAATCACCAATTTCAAATTCAGCCAGCAACGCTGGCATTTTTCGTTTATTGAAGCTTTGGTTGAGACCTCGCTTATGTTTCTTCTTAGACCCATCAGCCGGAACGCGCTAGCCCAGGGAATACGCGAAAACGCACCAACCCAGGCCATCGAACTCCATCGCGCCGCAAATGCCCGCGTTCTTCATCCCACGGCACGCCCTTCATCCTTCAACAGCACCCATGTATCCTTGCTTCCACCACCCTGCGACGAATTCACGACCATCGAACCTTCTCGCAAGGCGACGCGAGTCAACCCGCCCGGCAGTACGTAGATATCGTCGCCGTAAAGAATAAACGGTCGCAGATCAACGTGCCGGGGTGCTAACCGACGATCAATCACTGTAGGGACTGTTGACAGCGTGAGCATCGGCTGAGCGATGTAATTGCGAGGATTCGCGAGAATCTGGGCGGCACAATCGCTCAATTCGGCCTTCGAGGCTCGTGGCCCCATCACAATACCGTAGCCACCCGACTCATTCGTCGGTTTGACGACCAGTTCGTCCAAGTGGGCAAGAACATAGTCGCGGTCCTCTGGATTCGAACAAATGTATGTCGGAACGTTCGGCAGGATCGCTTCTTCCGACAGGTAGTACTTGATGATCTGCGGAACCCAGGCGTAGACGGCCTTATCATCAGCCACACCCGTTCCAGGAGCATTCGCCAAAGTAACTCGGCCAGCCTTGTAGACCTCCATCAAGCCCGGGACACCGAGTGCAGAATCCGCTCGGAAACACTTCGGGTCCAGAAAGTCGTCGTCGATGCGACGATAAATGACATCCACGCGTTGTGTTCCGCGCGTCGTCCGCATCTGGACGTAGCCATCTTTCACGACCAGATCAGCACCACAGACGAGTTCAATCCCCATCTGCTGGGCCAGAAAGCAATGCTCAAAATAGGCCGAGTTAAACGATCCCGGCGTCAACAGTACTGCCACAGGAGCATCGACATCTTTTGGCGCAGTCTGTTGCAACATGGCCAGCAGGCGTTCGCCGTAATCTTCCACCGGAGCAATCGAGGACCCCTGAAAGACTTCAGGAAGCACCCGCTTCATCAACTCGCGATTTTCCAGGACGTACGATACGCCCGAGGGACATCGCAGATTGTCTTCCAGAACATAGACAACACCATCGCTATGGCGGATCAGATCGGTCCCCGTAACATGCGTCCAGACTCCTTTGGGAGGACGAAAGCCTTCCAGTTGCGGACGGTACGTTTTCGCCGACTGAATCAATTCGCGAGGAACGATTCCATCCTTTAAAATGAGCTGCGGCCCATAGATATCGTCGAGGAAAAGGTTGAGGGCTCGAATACGCTGTTTCAGGCCGAGTTCGATCCGGGTCCATTCGTCCGACGCCATCGGACGCGGGACAACGTCAAAAGGCCAGACCTTTTCGGTGCCGTCGGTGTGCCCATAGACGGCAAATGTGATCCCTTTTTCGCGTAATCGGACTTCAGCGGCGAGCTGCCGGTCTGCCAGATGTTGAGTCGAAAACTTGTCGAGTCGATTGAACAGCAGCGGATGGCGGGCGACGGTCCCATCCTGATATTCATCGAACGCACCTCTTACCTGCCCGGCAACCCGTTCCTCGCTGGTCGAGGTGACAACCCGATCATCTTCGAGCGTCGTGAGCATGCTCAGTCCCTTCGGTCGTATGTGAGAAGTGGGAAATACGCGTCCATGCTCACTGGCTAGGCAAAATCTGGGCCGTAGACTTGGTTTTCCTCCAAAACGCCAAAAATAGGGGATTCCGAACGATGCCCTGGGTAAGTTCTTGGCCTTTGTGCCTTTGAACTGATCGATCGTGATCAAAACGCTGGCAAGTGGATGTCACATCAAGGGTTGCTCATGATTCGGGCGACCAGCCGCTATCGGTAGGGTGGCGGGGGCGCACTGGCTTTGCAGAAGCCCCCGAAATGGAACGCGTTTGAACGGCGGCTTCCCCGAAGCGGGTGCGCCCCCGCCACCCTGCCGGCGGCGTGCCTGAAAGGGCATTCGCCTATTTGATTTCCTTGGGCCAAGCTGAATCGATGATCGGGGCAGAGGTCAGGCGTTTCGAGTCGATGACGACGTGCCGGATTTTTTTTCGCTTCCAGGTGTAAGTGATATGCAGCAGGCCATCGGAAGACTGGATGACGGCGGGATAGGAGTATTCGCCCGGTTCGTTTTCGAGAACTACGGCACCCTGCCAGTACTGTCCATCTGTCGAGATCGCTACATTCAAGGGTGATCGCCCCTTCGTCGTGTGGTTGTAGACGATGACATGGCGACCATCGGCCAGCGTCACAGCATCAGTCCCGGCGTTGGGATTGGGAAGCGTCGTCAAAGTCAGCGGTCCCCATGTCTTTCCTGCATCGGCCGATGAGACCTCGAAGACGAACTTCTGCTCAGATCGTCCCACGGCCTGCAGGCGACCGTCGCGATGCACCAGGAAACTCGGCTGAATTGCGCCGATCTGTTTGCCGTCATTCACAGGTGGGCTGGCCTGCCAGGTCCGGCCGAGGTCTGTTGACCTTTCGAAATGAACGCGCCACCCGTCATGTTCACTGCTGGTCCCGCAAAGGAGATCACCATTCGGCAACTGAATCGGCTTGTTCTTGATTGGTCCAAGAATTCCTTCGGGCAATCGTTGTGGTTTGGCCCAGGTCTTCCCGGAATCCTCAGACGTCATCAACATTCCCCACCATGTGTCCGGGCTGGGGCCGACTTTGTAAAACAGCAGCAGCGGTCCAGTCTTCGGTTGAAACAGAACAGGATTCCAGCAGGGAAAACGCTTCTCGGCCGATTCGACACCGTTTGCGACTTCGATCGGAGCCGTCCACTTGCCATCGACCAGTCGCGACAACCAGATTCCGACATCGGGATGCTTTTCCTGAGTTCCTCCAAACCAAGCTGTGACCAGTCCCTCTCTCGTCTCTACGATTGTTGAGGCATGGCACGATGGAAACGGAGCCGTTTCGTAGAGGAATTCACGTTTGACGATGGCTGATGCCGCCGCAGGCAGCGGTTCAACCTGGGCAAGGACTGGTGTCGCGGTTGACGCAGTTACAGCCGACTTTGTCCGTGGATTTCGCAAGTAATAGAATCGACCGTCTTCGGCTCCGACAAGGAGATCAGGAATTCCATCGTGATTCCAATCGACGGTCGTCGGGCTGGTGTCGTGGCCTTCAATCTTGCGACTGTCGAGTGGTCCGGTATCTTCGAAGACCCACTTCCCATCTTGAAGCGCCGTCTGTCGCCACAAGTTCGCATTCACACCGTTCAGCAACAGATCAAGTTTTTCGTCGCCATCCCAATCGACGACGCACAGCTTGCGACGTCCGCTTCCCCCCGCGCGGCGGTCATTCCATCGCAAGGGTTCTCCCTTGGATGTGACGAATCGTCGCTGTCCCGGAAGCAGTCGCAACGAGTTCCCCTCGCCTTTGATTCTCTGGAAGAATGCCAGATAGCCGTCATGGTCGAGCATGACGAGGTCCGTCAGTCCATCGCGATCAAAATCGACGGCGACAGGTGTCGTCCGCCATTGGGTTACCAGTTCTTTTCCCTCGGGTTTCCACCAGGTCCAGGCAGGCTTCGGCGTTTCCGCAGGCCATTCGACTTCAATCGGTTGAGCTTCCGCCAGTTTTGGAGATGTGCGCGTCCCAATGTTGCGATACCAGTGCACTCTTCCCCAGATCGAATTGACGATCAGATCGGGCAACCCATCATGGTCCCAATCGGCAACCGTCTGCGTGGTGTAGCCCCACTTTGCTTCGGCCGGCCCCTGAATTGAGCCGTTCGGGCCTGCCTGAATCCGAATGGTCTTGTCACCCGCCTTCAGCTTCTGAGGAGGATTCCAGCGCGGCTGCTCTACACCCGGGCCGCTGAGGTTTTCGATAAATGCGAGATATCCCGCAGTGTTCCCGGCAATAATGTCGTCGTCTCCATCGCCATCCCAGTCAAACCCGCACGCTGTTGCCAGGGCTCCGAACTTCACCGTGTCCGCTTCCTGCTGGAAGTAACGTGGTCGTTCAAACTGCGGGACGCGATCCGCGAACCGTCCAGTATTCTCAACGAGGGCAACACGACCATCTTCATCGCCTACGATCAGATCCAGATCTCCGTCACCATCCCAGTCGCATGCCAGCGGGACAATCATCTGTAGGTCCATCGTGAGTGGCTGGTCGCCATGCATCAATCGGCGGCCCTCTGCGAACTCAGGAGCAGTTCGACTCCCGGTGTTTTCGAAATAGGTGAAGCCATCCAGGAATTCGCCACACAACAGGTCCAAGTCTCCATCGGCGTCGAAGTCCGCGAAATTCGGAGAGGGCAACCCAAATGTACTGAGTGGCTTTCCGCCAGCCGACAACATGGCAGGTGGAGCGTACGCGGGCTTTTGGTTTGATCCAATATTCTTCAGGAAATAGACGAGCCCGTGCAGCGGTCCATTCTTCCACCGTCCCGATGCATCCCAGGCATCGTCCCAGCCGTATTCAGACCACAGTTCCAGCCCAACCACCAGATCCAATTTCTGATCGCCGTCGTAATCCACAAACCACCACTGGTTATGTCGAGTTTTATAGATCCCCGGTTGATGGGGTCGGAAGAAATCAGGGTTGCGTCCGATGGGGTCTGCAACAAGCGGCAGCTTGACCGGTTGATTGAGCCCTTGCGTGGCAAACTCGGGGTGGATCCAGCCGGGCGTCGTCACCATCAGTTTTCCGTCGACGACCGACGGCGTGACGTTGAATTCCCCCTTACTCAAGCGTCGCCCCGGCCTGAATGCCGGCAGCTTGTCTCCGCGCCCCTTGCTTCCACCGCCGCTGGGATTCTCGAAGATGTATGTGCCGTTATAGGGCTTGTCAGGACAACTGACGATTAGATCCATATCACCGTCACCATCAGCATCCCAGGGAACAGGCCACGCCCACAGACCGACGCCAAGATCAACGACGAGTCCGGGATTGTTGTATCGAAGTCGATCCAATCCGGTACCGACAGCGGGAGGCTCGGCAACAGATACAGACGCCGTTGCCAACAGGCTGATCATCACCAGGAAATGCCATCTTCGTTCACCAAGCAGCTTCAACATGATGACTTCCAAATGGTCGAGGCCCCATGCTCGTCGCGAACGCAATGAGCATGGGGCATGGGATTCTGGTGCGAATGTCGAGAGTGCGACCTGTGGCGGAATTCCAAACTATGACGCTCCGCGACAGACGAGCGTTTTCGTTCTACATCAAGACAGGCTTGCCTAATGCTCGACGGACGGGCACAAACTGGCCGGCGTGCATCATCGGGTGAGTACCGATCAAAGTGAAAAACGAACCGATGGTCGGACAGAACGCTCGCATACGCTCGGGGCTCGGATTATCGAGATCCGCGTCGGGCAACTTATCGAGCGCCGCCAGAGTTGCCGCGCGCACTTTGTCAATCAGGTCAATGTACTGCTGCTTCGTACAGAAACTGGCGGCATCGTCAGAACCAGCCGTGCTCTTGGAATGTTGTTCGGCGAATCCGGCTGGCAATTCGGCTGCTGCGCCCGGGCAAACATCGTTCACCAATCCAACTTCCGACACAATCAAGTGCCCCAGTTGCCAAGCCAGATGGTTACACCCTGGGCCGGGACGAGTCATTAATTCGGCATCGGTCATATCGCTGAAATAGCTCTTGAGGACGGTCAGGCTGAGTCCCATCGTGCTTCGAATGGCATCTTTTGCGTTCATAAGTCATTACTTTCAGTAACAGGAAAAACGTCAACGGATTTTCTGGTCGGGAAGTTGCTGCTTGATACCCTCATCGAGCGGCATCTTGTCGTCGACAATTCCGACTTCCGCCAGAACGCGATTCAATTCGGACTGCATTTCTTTCAGTCGAGTGGCATACCGTGGATCGGCCACCAGATTGTGGCGTTCGTCTGGATCATTTTTCAAATCATACAATTCAGCCAGATGCCGATCGGGCTTGCCATCGCCGTGGGGATAGTGCGAGTACTTCCAGTCCTCGGTCCGAACTCCGCGGATATTTGGCGTATACGGGAATTGTTTTTCATAGTTGTAATGATACAGGAATGAACGTCTCCATGCGGGGTCTCCTGACTGAACCAGTTTTTTCCACGAACGTCCGTGAAGACCTGTGGGAATGGGACGCCCGCAGAGTTCCAGAAGACTGGGGGCAATGTCTTCCGTCAGGACCATTCCGGTAACACGTTTGGGTTGTGGGGTTAGTGCCGGATAACGAACGATCAACGGGATGCGAATACTGGGCTCGTGCATCGTCCGCTTGTCGACCATTCCATGTTCGCCGTTCAGCAGTCCGTTGTCTCCCATGAAAACGATGATGGTATTATCGAGTTGACCAGTCTGCTTCAGATGCTGTACCAGGCGCCCAACACTGTCATCAACCGACAGAATCGTCGACCAGTAGCCTCGAATCATCCTGGTGAAGTCGGCGACTGCTTCAGGGCGATCGTCCGGGAACTTCTTGCGGAAGTCGAACAGGGGACCATAGATCCCATGCCAGGTCGGCAAGCGTTCCTTGATCCACTTCGGCTGTGTTTCAAGTGCAAAAGCGGTGTCAGGGTATTTCACATCCACCTTGTCAAAGGCCTGTTGATATTTCTCTTCCGGCGTATAAAAACTGTGAGGAGCTTTGTGCCCAAGCATCAAGACCCACGGTTTGGCCCGAGGTTGTTTGAGCCACTTTTCGGCCATATCCGTGACGACGGTCGTATAATACCCCGGCACCACCTCGCGCCGCTGACCGTCGATGTTGAATTCCGTATCGAAGTACTTTCCCTGACCCTTGTGCGTGACGAAGTAATCAAATCCTGGCCGCTTTTCGTCGTTGTTTTCTCCCATGTGCCACTTGCCGATGTAGGCGGTTTCATACCCCGCGTCATGCAGCAGCCGTGGAAAGCTGGCCATTTCGGTCGGAAACTCCGTGAAGTTATTCGTCACTCCATGCGTATGAGCATACAGACCACTCAGGATTGACGCTCGACTGGGTGAGCAAAGTGACGTCGTGCAGAATGCGCTGGCAAAGAACGCACCTTCACTCGCCAACCGGTCGATGTGCGGTGTCTTCAGATGCCGGTGGCCGGCACATCCCAGTGAATCCCAACGCAAATCGTCACACAGGATAAACAACACATTCGGGGGTGCGGCCGAAGATGACTCGGCGGCGTGGGATGCAGTGTCCAGTGCGTATTGACTGCTGACAAACAGGGCGCAGAGTAAAGCGAATCGCATTCAGAATGCCTCTCGGAGATGTCATCAGGGGAGCAGTCGATTCAAGGAGTTCCTGTACCAGCCACCTGGCGCGGTTTCAGGCGAAGATATTCGTCTTCGATCACGTACTCCCATCCGGCAGGTTCCAGAACAAGTTTCAGAAGAGCACCGACAGTTGTCACCTCGACCGAGATTGAGACCGTCTGCATCAGTTTCTTTTCACCCAGCTCCTGCGGGTCGAATCTGATCCTGTGCCCCGTCAGTTCATCAAGTTGTTCAATCAGATCCAGGCGACGAGTCGACTTCTTGGAACTCGTCACAAAACCACTCAATCGCTGTTTAAGCACCTCTTCAAGATTGACCTTGGGAGGCGCCGGAACCGCAGGCTTCGGAGTTTCTGGCGGCATTGTGACAACGGTCGCTGGTTTTTCAGTGTCAGCAGGAACGGGAGGCTTAACTTCGGCCGGCGTTGATGGGACTTCGGGGACCGGGGGCTTTTCGACAATGGACGGTGGCATCGGATCGGAGGACTGAGTCACCGAATCTGGTGCTGTTTTTTCTGGTGGTTTCGCAGCTTCGATGTCCGGCACGGTCTCGGCAATGGGCTGCGATGTTTCCGTTGACGGTGGGCGGAACCGCACAGCCGGTCGCAGCAGCATGATTGCGACAAATGCTGTCAAACCGATGCCGAGTGCCCAGGCGACGACGAGTGGTGAAAGCAGCGTATCGGCAAAACTTCGCGTAGTCCCAGAAGTCGTAGGCTTAGATTTTACGCGCGGTACGGATGTGCGTGAGGCGGGTCGTTCAATTTCCGGCTTGAAGAGTTCCGCCTCAAATTCGCGATCGTCATTCAGTTTCAAGACCAGCTTGGCGTGACAGTCTGGACATTCAATTTGCCTGCCAACGAAGGATCGATCACGAACCCGCAGGGTCGTACCGCATGCTGGACAGGGACATTGACCAGGCGACATAAGAGACCAATCGGACAGCCAGATGGATTGTCGACATTCACTCCGCGGAAGCAGTGGCTCAATTCTTCAGCCCGCACTGACGAGACTTATTTCTTGAAAACATAAGGAGTCAGCTTCTGCTGTTCGGCAACGGCAGCGGTGCTGATCAAGATCTTCTTGTTGGCTTCATCGACGACCATCACCATCGATTGAGTTGGTTTGGCAGGATCCTGATAGCGTTCCAGGATTTTCCAGATGCCATCGACGGCTGCCAGCTTATCTTCCTTGAAGTTTTGCGGCATGTTCTTGGTAAAGCCCCCTGCCTTCAAGGCATCACCATCAATTTCGATGGTTGTCTTGATTTCACCAGCAATATAAGAGAAAGCGTCCTGCAGTGGGGTTCGCCGGAAGTCGAAGTCGATCTTCATCTTCAATCGGTCAGCGATCAGGTCAGGTAGCTTCGGTTCGTCGGTCGTTGGTTTCGTTGTCTTTTCTTTCGTAAAGTCGGTTCGCGTCGATTCATCCCAGGCCAGGATCGATGCCAGCGCCAGGTTCGGTGCGGCTCGTTCAGGCAGCGGTGTGACGACGTGCACATAGCGAGCTTCGTGACTGGTTTTTGAAGCGAGTGACACGACTTCTGTCATTTTCGGCAGGCGACCGATCAGTTTTCGCTTACCCGCTTCTTTCGGAGACATCTTCTGAACATTTTCGAGTAACTCATAAGGTAGTTTACTCAGCTTCTTGCGAGTGTCGCGTTCCAGATTGGCAGACGTGATTCCGGAAGTTGTTCGCAGGAACATCTCGGAGTAGAAACTCTTTTCGTCCAGATGAAGACTCCAGGCTGCAGACTCGACTTCATCGCCGAACCAGTTGCAGGTCTGCAAGATAAAAGGCTTCACGTTTTCCGGGAACCAGAACGCCGCATGCAGGCGGACCGTCCGTGGCACAAAAATCATGGTGAAATGCCTGTCCCGATCCGTCAGCGGCAACAGTTCGTCAATTCCATCAGGGGCCGGATTCCGCCCCACGACCGCCGAAACCATTTCTCCAGCGACCGCTCGTGAGCAGACTGCCACCGTCTTCTGATCCGCGATCAGGTAGGCACGCTCACCTGAGATGTAAACAGGATAGTCGTAATCTTCGACGCGCATCCCGCCGAAGTCCTCCAGCAACTGACTCTTCTTGGCTTCTTCCACCAGATGAATCACGGCAGCGACTTCCGGCAGGGTACCCTGCGGCCCCGGGATCAGGCAGATCATCGCTTCTTCAATCTGCTCTGGCTTCCGTTTGAAATACTCCATGAAGGTCTTTTCGATCAGCGCCGCCAGCGGGGGAATGCAATAACGGAATTCTTCCCCGCGCGATTGCGCCTGCCACAGTTCCGCAGGACGGATGTTGATCATCACCTGAGTCCCGAATGGAATGAACTGCAGTTCAATCTTTTCACCCTTGGTCGGCCGGGTCGACTTCACTTCGTCTTTGCCAACGAGTTCAATTCCATGGTCTTCGGCATTTCCTGCCGGAGCAGCTTTTCCCAAGTCAGCATTCTGCTGCTGGTCCGGAACCGGCTTTCGGGGGGTATTCGTCACGGCGTAATATGAAACGCCGCCAACCGCCAGAACAACAATCGCGCCCACAACCATCCCGACATTGCGTCGTTTGGCGTTCTTTTTCTGGAGGGCTTTCAAGCGCGCTGCGGCTCCTTCGCCATCACCCAGAACTGGGATATTGGATACCGGGGCACCAAACTTGGGGATTTCGGCAGCCGGTTTTGGTCGGACAACCGTCGAGGCGACGCCGCCTTCCGGAAGCCAACGTCCGACCGCTTTCGGCTCGGGTTCGGCCAGTTCGAGTTCGACCTCGGCAGGCTCTTCGAGAACAAATGCGTGAGCGCACTTCGGACATTTCCCTTTGCGTCCGAGCAGGCTTCTGTCACGCAACTTCAGCTCTCGCCCACACTTCGGGCAGGGGATGTGGATTTCCATAACGCAACCTGATTCGAGATCGAAGAAGACTTCACGTGAATTCACCCGACGGTGACTCAGCCGGAAAACCCCAACCTGAATCACCACCACTATGTTAGGACGAGATCGCGAACTTTGCCAACCCCCACGACCGCCATTTGACTGTGAATTGATTGTGAGATTTTGTCGACGGGTCTCAAAACGCGTTCGGCGCGGGTCTCACGACCCCGCCGAAACCCACGACCGAAGGTCTCCAATTCTGCAGCATGGACAGTGAGCCGTCAGCCGTCGTCGGTTAACACCGCGTTTCGAGGAACCGTGGCCCTGCTGGATTCCAAAGTTGAATTCCATGCATCGCACCAAGATATCTTCCGCTAAACAGCCAAAAAGACTACATCTTGCCGTAAATCGTCTCGCGAACCGGTCTGAGTGATGACTGGGGGCGATGTGCGGTCTTGAAAGCAGCTTTCCCATGCCCCAAACGACTGTTACCAATATTGACAAAGCAGCTGTGCTGATTACGTCACTTGGTCCGGGCGCTCAAGACAAAGTGTTGGAATTGCTTGGCCCCGATTTCGCCGGGAAGCTGCGCCCCATTCTGACCGCCGTTGCACGCCGGAAGGATTTTGGATCACTCACCGAACAGGTCCTGGCGGAATTCCGTGAGTTACAGGCTGAGGTTCGAGCCTCGGTCAGTGGGTCACCAAATCTGCAGCGATCCCAGGCGGGCGACTCATCTCCCGCAGACAATGCTCCTGAAGCCCGGTCAGCCGAGAAGTCGGAACAGCTGTCTGAACATTCCAGCTCTGATACTACAAGCGATAAAGCCGAAACCAGCGACACGACAAAACCGACCGACGAAGGTCTTGCAGGCCTCGAAGCTCTGATGAAGTTGCCACCTGCTGTTTTGGGAGCTGGGCTGAAGCGTGAGTCACCAAGGATGATCGCCACCGTCCTGAAACAACTCCCTGCCGAAATCAGCGGTAAAGTCCTGGAAGTTCTCCCTCCAGAAATTCGCCAGAGCACATTCTTGTTAATGGCGGACACGGTTCAGGTAAACTCCGCTGTCGTACAGCGTGTCATTCAGAAATTGTATGAGGTCTGTCAGACCATAGATCCCGCTGAAGTCGAACAGCAGGATCGCCGCTTGAAGTCCCTGATCGGGATTCTACAGTCGGTCGAGCGTGAAGAGCGGATCAGGCTGCTGGAATCACTCACCGAACAGGACCCGGATCTGGCGACTCAAATCGACAACCTGATGTACGACTTCACCGACGTCATGCGACTGGAAGATCGCTCAATCCAGAAACTTTTATCGCAGTTGGAGCAGAAGGTCGTCGCTATGGCACTGAAAACAGCACCTGAAGACCTGCGTCAAAAGGTGCTGAAAAACCTTTCTGAGCGTGTTCGAGCGGCACTGAACGAAGAAATGGAACTGCTCGCCACGGTCCCCGCGTCCAAGGCCGAAGCCGCTCGTCGCGAGGTCGCCAACGTCATCCGTGCCCAGGACAAGGAAGGGACGCTGGTCTGGTTGGAATAGCGTCAGGACTTGCGATGATCGTTCGAGTCGAACGCGATGCTGAGCAGGCGAATGTCAATGTTGACGTTCACCTTGACGTTTGAATCATCAGAGGTGGCAGAACGATGGGGGGCAGAACGATAGAAGACGTCACAATCATGATTCTTGATCGTTCTGCCCCCCATCGTTCTGCCAATCGCCTGGCTTTCAAGAGGAGACCTTCGGTCGGGCGTTTCGGCGGGGTCGGGAGACTACTGCTATCAACATCTTTGGAGTGCATAACTCTTTGGTAATCATGGACTTTTGAACTGCGAAAATGGCGACTCGCGCCATGCGAGCCGAGATTCGGTCAAAGTTCGAATGCACTCGTGCACAGGATTTCCCTTTTTT
>CAIWEX010000566.1 GCA_903911795.1 uncultured Schlesneria sp. | reverse complement strand
GCCAGTCAGCAATGAACTGAATCGTTGAAATTGTTGGGGCAAGTCCCCTCAAGAGAGGCCGAATGTCCAGCTTGTTGAAGATCACCGATCTGCATGTGTCCGTTGACGAGAAGCCGATTCTCAAGGGTGTCAGCCTGGAACTTCGTCAGGGCGAAGTGCATGCTCTAATGGGCCCCAATGGTTCTGGCAAAAGCACTCTCGCTTACACATTGGTTGGGCATCCCAAATACGAGATCACGGACGGCACCATCGAAATCGATGGGGTGAATGTCAACGAACTGGATCCGTGCGAACGAGCTCGCCGCGGGTTGTTCCTGGCATTCCAGTACCCCGTCACAATTCCTGGTGTGAAGGTCGCAGATTTCCTGCGTCATGCCGTGACGAACATCCGCAACCCTGACCGCAAGGAAGGGGAAGGCCTGATCCCGATGAAAGAGTTCCGTAAGGAACTGCGGGAACGGATGGAAGAACTCGGAATGGATCTCGAATTCGCCCGACGGTACCTGAACGAAGGGTTTTCCGGGGGTGAAAAGAAGCGCATGGAGATTCTGCAACTGGCGATGTTGCAGCCGAAGTTTGCGATTCTTGACGAAACAGACAGTGGACTGGACAGCGATGCCGTTCGAGTTGTGAGTGAAGGGTTGAAGAAACTCTCCGGACCGCAAATGGGTTCGTTGATCATCACTCACCATGAACGCCTGCTGGAATACAATATCCCGCAATTTACGCACGTGATGCTGGCCGGACGGATTGTCGAAACGGGCGATGCCGCGCTGGCTCATGAACTGCACAACCAGGGTTATGCCGCAATCCGCGAACGACATCCTGCAGAAGCTGAAGAGCAGGAACGTCGGGCTGCGGCGGGGCTTCCTGCTGTGGCTGGTGCCAAGTAGTCCGTTGACGATCCATCTGTTGATGATCCATATCCGTGCGGGCAATCTTGGCGGGTTTCCTGAGCGGTTCTTGAAGGTGTTCGCACCACTGCGATTCACTGTGAATGAGTCGATGTGAATTAATCGATCCCGCCCGTGGGGGAGGAGTGACCTGACGATGAGTACCGAAACACCTGTTCTCGATTCTGATATCGGTGTTGGCGACTACCAGTTTGGATTCCATGATCCAACGGACAAATACGTCTTCCAGAGCCGCAAGGGGATCGATCGCAATATCGTCCAGCAGATTTCCGAGATGAAAGGCGAACCTGCGTGGATGCGCGAGTTCCGCCTGGAAGCCCTGGATATTTTCTTCCGAAAGCCGATGCCCACATGGGGCGGCGACATGTCCGGGCTGAATTTTCAGGACATCTTCTACTACGTCAAAGCTTCGGCCGGTCAGGAAAAGAGCTGGGACGACGTTCCGGAAGATATCCGCAAGACCTACGATCGCCTCGGGATTCCCGAAGCAGAAAAGAAGTACTTGGCGGGCGTCAAAGCTCAGTACGAATCTGAAGTTGTCTACGGCAGTCTGCAGGAAGACCTGGCCAAGCAAGGTGTTCTTTTCACCGACACCGATTCTGCCGTTCGCGACCACCCCGATCTCGTTCGTGAATACTTCGGAACGATTATCCCATCGGCCGACAACAAGTTCGCCGCACTGAACTCGGCCGTCTGGTCCGGTGGTTCGTTCATCTACGTTCCCAAGGGAGTTCACATTGAATTCCCGTTGCAGGCGTATTTCCGAATCAATACCCAGAACATGGGTCAGTTCGAGCGAACCCTGATCATTGTCGACGAAGGGGCTTCGGTTCACTACGTCGAAGGCTGCACGGCACCAACCTACAGCAGCGACAGCCTGCACTCGGCAGTTGTGGAAATCGTCGTGAAACGTGGTGGTCGATGCCGTTACACGACGATCCAGAACTGGTCGAATAACGTTTACAATCTCGTCACCAAGCGAGCCAAGGCCTATGGCGATTCGCTGATGGAATGGGTTGACGGGAACCTCGGTTCCAAGTTGACGATGAAGTATCCCGCCATCTACCTGATGGAACCTGGGGCTCGTGGTGAAACACTGTCGATCGCGTTCGCGGGCAAGGGCCAGCATCAGGACGCGGGGGCCAAAATGGTTCACTGTGCTCCGCATACTTCCAGCCGAGTGATCTCGAAGAGTATCTCGAAGGATGGTGGTCGGGCGAGTTACCGTGGACTGGTCAAGGCGACGCACGATGCACATCACTGCAAGAGTAACGTCGTCTGTGATGCGTTGATTCTCGATTCGCACAGCCGCAGTGACACCTACCCGTATATCGAAGTCAACCAGGACAATCTGACGATTGAGCATGAAGCTTCAGTTTCCAAGATTGCTGAAGAACAACTGCTGTACCTGATGAGCCGCGGGATGACCGAGGCGGAAGCATCCGCAATGATCGTCACGGGGTTCATTGAGCCACTCGTCAAAGAATTGCCCATGGAATACGCGGTTGAAATGAACCGCCTGATTGAATTGCAGATGGAAGGCAGCGTTGGCTAACGCCCCAACGTGTTGATATCCGCCGGAACGCGTCCCCTCGGAAGTGTTGGGACATGCAGCCTGACTGCGTAGCGATATTTCAAACGGGTGTAGCCGAACTCGTAAGAGTTCGGTGGAATGTTGAAAGGCCTGAATTCTCACGAATTCAGCTACGAATATCCTGACTCGGGTTGCGTGTCACCCGAACGCCATTGGGCTGAGACTCGCACTCGCTTTCTGTTGAATGAATCAAAATGTCCGCAACAATTTCTACTCCCCTGCCCCAGACCGCGTTTGATGCGGCAGCCTTCGAACAATTCCTGTCAGG
>CAIWEX010000565.1 GCA_903911795.1 uncultured Schlesneria sp. | reverse complement strand
GTCCGCTGAAATGACCGAAGGGCTCCCTTTCAATTTCATGAAAGCCAGAAATTAGCAGGACGACGTGGGGCAAAACGATGAAGAAGCAGGACTCCGATTTCTTCCATCGTTCTGCCCTCCATCGTTCTGCCCCCACTGAAATTGATTTGGGTGTAACCCGCACCCCACTGGGCTCAGTGGAATTTCAGGCACGGTGTTGGATAGAGACGTTTGGTTTGATGGGTAATTCGGAAGGTTCGTTATGATATGATGTCAATCGTACCCCATCGAGCTTGCCTCGATGGAAACGAGCTTCTGCACTACGCGGCGATTGTGTACGGCGCCGCAATTCAATTGGTCACGGCACAAATCGTTCCAGCTGAAACCCGCGAGCGGCTATCCGATTTTGGTGATACACATGTGAAGGCGAGCCTCGATTGACGGCGAAAACGTCAACTCCCGGCCGCGTTATCCGAGAGGTCAGGACAGTCTCATGTCTTTACGAAAGTCGCATAGATTCCGGATTGTGTTGAGTATTTTGATCTCCACCGCGATCACGTCGTTATTTGCGAGCGTGGTGTTCCATTGGTCTGGACTCAACTGCTGGCACGATGATATCGACATCAACAGTGGTCGAGTGCGACACACACGTTTTATCCTGTACTGCCAGATCGGCGACCGCACCGAAGAAACCTGGCTGTCGCGGGCCTGCGATGGATCATTCCAGTCACCAGATTGGCGACGCGTCAATACATTTTCGCCCTTAGTTCATTATTCGCCGCACTACCGGTACCACGGCGCAATCGACCAAATTGAATTGCTTCAACTTTGTGACGAAAGGATCCCGTTTGAATCTGATGCCCGCAGGAAGGTGGGGCTCGGTATTCTTGCACTGTGGCAGAACACCAGCTCATATCATGATGCGGATCAATACGTTCATGCGATTGAGACCGTCGTTTCCAAGCTTCACCGGGACGGAGCGTCAATCATTACAGCAAGCGATTTGCCTGACGGTTAGAGATGTGCTTCGGGTGGCCGGGGCTGGACCAACGGGAAGCCCCGGTTGAATGTCGATCGACATAGATCACAAACGCCGTGTGGGCATCGTTGCTACCACCCGGACAAGCCGGGTGGAGTGCCAGACTCGATGCATCCTTTGCAGGGTAGCTACTCAGTTGTGATCCCGCTGGGGCGAGCCCAGCGGAAATCTCTACAGTTGGTTCTTACGGTAGAAATGGGTTCGCCTGAGCATATCGTTCGGTCGAGCGTGTCATTCAGTGAGTGTGAATGTAAAATTGTTTTCCACTGGGCTTGTCCCAGCGGGACCAGCAACTGCAAGCTACCGATAACTCATCGACATTTGAAACAGCTCTCCGCCCGGCTTGACGGGTGGTAGCTACGACTTTCCCGCTAAAGCGATCAATATAGGAAGCGGAAGGCACAACACTGGAGTCCTGAATAAGCGGGGACAGATCCATCTACGACGAGATGTCACGTTCAACGTTGTCGAAAAACGTCGGCCTGACGATTCTTGGTCACAAGGAAAACTCAAACTCCATGGCATTACCAATCGACATCTGGCTGATCCATCCCGACACCGAAATGTGCGATGCATTTCACGCTCGATTTGAGGGGTTACCTCGCGTTACGGTGATCCAAAGCCGATTCGAAGATCTGCCGCCACATGACTGTTTCGTTACTGCTGCAAATGCCTTCGGCATAATGAATGCCGGAATCGACGCTGCTGTGATTCGGTTTCATGGCGAAGACTTGATGCGCCGTGTCCAATTCAGAATCTTGGATGAATATCTCGGAGAGCAACCGATTGGAACATCCTTCATAGAACCGACCGGAAATCCGGAGTATCCATTCATCGCGCATTCGCCGACCATGCGAGTTCCAGGCTCGATTGAAGGAACCGACAAGGTCTATGCGGCAACCTGGGCATCTCTGATTGCGGTTTACCGCCATAAGGTTTTGAACGCTACTCCGATCCAGACGGTGGTATTTCCTGCAATGGGCGCAGGTTTTGGTGGCGTGCCGTACAGCGAGGTTGCACGACAGATGGCGGTTGCTTATCGACACTATCTGAATCCGCCGCATCGGATGGATTGGGACATGGTGGCGAACCGGCAACGAGCGATTCACTATGATGGAAATCGACAGGTCTCGCGATAGTGGCAGAACGGGATACTTGGAATAGAACATGGCGGATGATTGTGAATCAAACACCGTTGGCTTGGCGTACCTGAGTTGAGCCTGGTAGCCCCCGGATATCGCGGCTCATACAGGCAGATATCCAACTTCGATGTCGGTAGATGCGAGTCAAGAAAGTGTGAAGAAAGAGTCGAGAAACCGCGTGGAAAATCACTGCGAGTAATCACGCCATTGGTACGACGGACTTCCAGTCCGTCGAAGTCGGGTCTGCGGATCGCGGGCGACGGACTGGAAGTCCGTCGTACATGTTGCTTGTCCTCGCGATGTGCGTGTTCGCCACGAGCTTCGCAGAGACTGCCGCACTCGTCATGGCTGAACCATTCGCTCAGGCTCTTTCAGATAGAGCACCAAAATCGACAGATCAGCGGGTGTAATGCCACTGATTCGCCCTGCCTGACCGAGGTCACCGGGGCGAACTTTTGTCAGTTTTTCCTTGGCTTCTCGACGGAGTTGAGGGATCGCCTGGAAGTCGAAGGTGGGTGGAATCCGAATCGCCTGAATCTTGTGCTGGCGGTCTATGTCTGCGGATTGGCGGCGGATGTATCCGGCGTATTTGACTTCGATCTCAACCTGTTGAATAGCCAGACTGGCGATCTGTAGTTCTCCAAGATTGCTCGACATTTCCAACAACCTGGCCCAGTCGACTTCTGGCCGCCTTAACCATTCTTCCAGCGATGACCCTTGATGGCGAATTGTCGACAACAGTTCGGTCGCCTGCTCGATATCGGCTTCGTGCTGCTGAAATCGCGTCCACCGATCTTCAGTCACCAGCCCGATCTTGCGACCGATCGGTGTCAGGCGGCGATCAGCGTTGTCCTGTCGCAGCAGCAATCGATACTCAGAACGTGACGTGAACATCCGATACGGTTCATCAACGCCACGCGTCACCAGATCATCGATCAGAACCCCAAGATAAGCCTGGCTGCGATCGATGACCAGCGGATCTCGCCCCCCGACTTTCAGCGCAGCATTGATACCCGCCATCAGCCCCTGTCCTGCCGCCTCTTCATATCCAGTCGTGCCATTGATCTGGCCAGCGAAGTACAGGCCGTCAACGCGTTTGGTTTCGAGCGTCGGGCGGAGTTGCGTGGGTGGGGCGAAATCATATTCGACGGCGTACCCGTACCGCATGATCTCTGCCTTTTCCAGCCCGCGGATTGAGCGGATCATCTGATCCTGAACGTCACGCGGCAGGCTGGTAGAGATCCCGTTGCAGTAATACTCCCACGTATTCCGACCTTCAGGTTCCAGAAAGATGTGGTGCGAAGGCTTGTCTGCGAAACGGACAACCTTGTCTTCGATCGAAGGACAGTACCGCGGCCCGGTCGATTTGATCTGGCCGCTGTACATGGGAGCTCGATGCAGGTTTGCCCGAATTAACTCATGCACAGGCTCGCTGGTTTCTGTCAGCCAACAGGGAAGCTGCTCCTGAGTCAATCGGTCCGTCAGAAATGAAAACGGCTGCGGATCGTCATCTCCGGGCTGCTCCTGACAGGCAGAGAAGTCGATCGTTCGACCGTTCAATCGGCACGGGGTTCCTGTCTTGAATCGATTCAGTTCAAAACCAAGTTGCCTCAGGCTATCGGACATGGTCCCGGTTGTTCCGTCTCCGGCACGACCACCGGGAGTCTTGGCTTCGCCCGTGTGCATGATCGCCTGCAGAAATGTTCCCGTCGTGATAATCACAGCCTGGCAACGATAAACCCCGCCTCCACGGACGCGAACACCAGTGATCCGAAAACAGGATTCCAACTCGGAATTGGCAATTGGCTCGTACACCAGTTCTTCAACGGTTTCCTGGCGCAGGGTCAGACCAGATTGATCTTCGATCCGGCGCTTCATTTCGAATTGGTAGGCTTTTTTGTCTGCCTGGGCTCGAGGGCTATGCATGGCGGCCCCCTTGCTGCGATTGAGCATTCGGAACTGCAGCCCGGTCTGGTCGATGACGCGGCCCATTTCGCCACCAAGAGCATCGATTTCGCGGACAATCTGCCCTTTGGCAACCCCACCGATGGCAGGATTGCAACTCATCTGCCCGACCGTATCACAGTTCATGGTCAGCAGAACAGTGCGAGCCCCGAGCCGAGCAGACGACAGAGCCGCTTCGCAGCCTGCATGTCCGGCTCCGATGACGGCAACATCAAAATCGTAGAAGCATGTATTCATGAAGGCAGGATAGCAGAACAACGAACTGCGATGAAGCAGCCAGAATACGGCTGAATGATGGAGTCTGAGACTTCAGGCAACGCTTCGTGCCGGATCCGCACCAGCAATGGCGACGATTCCCAGCGTCGCGTGCCCGTCGCTGGAGCGACTTCATGAAAGCACCGAGATTGTGGCAACGCCCAAAACCGGAGTTTCCTTTCGCCCCGACGCCGCTATCCCAAGGGGATGAAGCACGACATCGTGAACCACTCGCCTACAAAAGAAACACAAGAAACAACAAAACACTCCACAACACACAAAAACACACAATCGCCACAAACAGGCTTACGCGCAATTGCAAAAACATACACTCGACCACATAATCGGGCTGCAACACTGTCGTACATCCAAATGCGACAGGAGCAAATCGATACGCCACATGTCGTGGCGTTGCAGAGACCTGTCTCCGATCAAAGGATCCAGTAATGAAGAATTGTTTGCTGACGGGAACAATGGCGATCTTCGCTTGCTGCTCGTTAATCGGGCTGGCTCAGGAGGGAACCAAGCCAGCCGGAACGAAGGCTCAAGCAGAGAAATCCGATCAGGAAAAGGGACGACTTCCCGCAAATTATGGGAAGCTGGGCCTGACGGAAGCCCAGAAAAACTCGATTTACGAGGTCCAGAAAAAGTACAAGAGCCAACTGGACGACTTGGAAAAGCAACTCGACGCACTGAAATCCAAGCGCGACGGCGAGGTTGAAGCGGTCCTGAGTGACGCTCAGCGGAAAATCCTGAAAGATCTGGTTGATGCCTCCAAGGAAGCGAAGAAGCCCAAGAAGGGAGCGGAAGGCGGCAAGGATGACGCGGAAAAAGCTCCTGCAGATCCCAAGAAGTAATCTTCACGAGCCGTTTGAGCGATTCACGAAAAGCAGCCGCACCATCTCGGAGCGGCTGTGATCTTTTCCGGTAAAAAACCCTCTCTGAAACGCATTCAGAAACGGACCTGGATGTCATGGCAATCGGAATCAGCCCGACGGTCGATTTCGCCTTCAAGCTGGTGTTCGGCAACCCCGAACATACACGGATAACCATTCACTTCCTGAACTCGATCCTGAATCTTTCGTCGCCAATCACTGCGGTGACGATTCAGAATCCGTATCTGGAAAAGGGTGACGAGACTGACAAACTCTCGATCCTGGACTTCCTCGCGGTCGACCAGACTGGCCGGATGTT
This sequence comes from uncultured Schlesneria sp., assembly GCA_903911795.1. GTDB lineage: Bacteria > Planctomycetota > Planctomycetia > Planctomycetales > Planctomycetaceae > Schlesneria. The sequence goes on along the minus strand of CAIWEX010000565.1, from coordinate 24,950 downwards.
TAACATTGAAATGCAGACGACTTTGCCGGCGGGAATGAGTCGACGCCTGATTTATCATGTGGCACGCATCTATGGCGACCAATTGACGGAAGGAAAATCCTACACGGCCTTACGCCCTGCCATCGTGATCTGCGTGCTGACGAAAGCCTTGTTTCCGGAAGACAAACTGCACATGGACTTTCGCCTGCGAGATGCGACAGGCCGAGTTCTGGCTGACGACGTACAAGTCCATCTTTTGCAGTTGTCAAAGCTTGTGGCAACGGTGCAAAATATTTCCGGATATGGATTGATCGAGCAATGGGCGTATTTCATGATCAACGCCGAGCGACTGTCGATGAACGATGTTCTTCAGATGTTTCACGATCAGGAATTCGCAGAAGCGGCAGAGGTACTGGAAATGATTCCGAAGACCCCGGAAGAGCGGATGCAATACAACGCCCGGTTGAAGTTCCAGATGGACGAAGCCGCTCGACTCGAACAGGCACGTCTGGACGTCGAACAAGCACATCTGGATATCGAGCAGGCACTTCGCGAACAGGCACAACGCGATGTCGAGCAGGCACGTCTGGATGGTCAAACCATTGGGGAAGCCAGAGGAGAAGTGAAGGGTCGTCGCGAAGGGTTGGAACGAGGTGTACTGATCGGGCGGATCAGAACTCTTCAGGAAGTCCTCGGTGTTGACCACCCTTCCGCCGAAGAACTGGCTGATTTTGACATTACTCAGCTGTCTGTACTGGCTGGCGAATTGCACTTACGGATTCGCAGACAGGGCGCCTGAATTCCCAGATTTTCTCCGACAACGACCTGCTGGACCCAGATTCAGGCGGATTGACGTTGGCACATTCTCGCTCCCAATCGCCTCCATCCAGCCCCACAGCCGCCAATCTCGTTGCCACCGAAAATTTCCCCCTAAGTTCAACATTCTCCCCGTTCAAATTGACGTGTCCCATCGTCGCTCCCTATCATGGCATCAGCCCTGCCCGATGAGTCGGCCCCTGCCTAACTCGCCTGCCTGAAACTTTCCCACGGGAGCACCCCATGTTGCGTCACGTTTTTCACCAGAGACTGGTGTTGCCCTTCGGTCTACTGGCGTTTGCAGGACTGATTTCATCCAGCCATTGCCAGGAACCGGCCATCAATGCCATCAACCCCGGAGCTGTTGTTCCGGGCGCGACGATGAATCTGCAGTTGAATGGCGGAAATCTCGCTGCACCCAAGAAGCTTTGGACGTCGTTCCCCTGCGAAGCGGTTCTTGCCGAAGGGATCGATAAGAATGGCGAGAATCCCGCTCAGATCACCTACAAGCTGACGGTTCCTCCTGGAACTCCTTGTGGCATCCATTCCATGAGAATTGTCACAGACAAGGGAGTATCGCTACTTCGATTCCTGCTTGTGGATGATCTCCCATCGATCGCGTCCGTTGGAAACAACACGACGCTCGCCGCTGCTCAGCCGATTTCTGTTCCGACTGCGGTTGACGGCACAGTCCCCAATCAAGGTTGGCAGTACTTCAAGTTCCCGGCTCAAGCGGGACAACGCATTTCTATCGAAGTCCTCGCTCGACGTATCGGTTCGACACTCGATCCGATGATCCGAGTCCTGGACGCCAAAGGTCGTGAGTTGGCATTTAATGATGACACGCCTGGACTCAGCAGCGATTCCTCGGTGACTCACACGTTTAAGGATGCGGGCGAATACATCGTTGAACTGCGCGATATCAAGTACGGTGCCGGTACCTACCGCCTGCGAATTGGCGATTTTCCAATCGCAACCGTTGCTTACCCGCTGGCTGTGCAGCGCGGAACGACAGCGAATATGACTCTGGCGGGATTCAATGTCGAAGGCTTGACCCCAATCCCCGTCGCGATTCCTACAGACGCAGTCGCCAACTGGCAAAACGTCAGTGTAAAACGCCCCAACGGGCAAAGCGGCTTCAGCACAATTGCCGTAGTCAGCACACCCCAGTTTCTGGAAACAGAGCCAAACAACGCTCCAGAACAGGCAAACCGGGTCGAGTTCGGCCACGACATCAACGGTCGGCTGGATCAACCAGGAGACGTTGACCGGTTCATCTTCACGGCAAAAAAGGATCAAACCGCGACCTTTACAGGGATCACTCGTCAGCAAGGCTCACCCTCGGACCTGAATTTCAAAGTGCTGAATAAGGACGGCGGGCAAGTCGCCGCAGCAGAAGACACGGGTACCAGCGAAGGCTCGCTCGTGTTCAAGGCTCCAGCCGATGGTGACTATGTTCTGTTTGTCGAAGACCTCAACCACCGAGGCGGTAGCGAGCATGCCTACCGAATTGCCGTCGCCGTAAATGCTCAGCAGTTCTCGCTGGCCGCTTCGACCGATACGTTTAATATCCCGGCTGGAGGAAATATCCTGGCAACGGTTACGACCGTTCGAACCGGTCATGCCGGTCCGATCGAATTGAGTGCCACGAATCTGCCGCCAGGCGTAACAGCCAGCAAGTCCGTCATTGGTGCCGGTCGCAATGATGCAGTCATCACACTGCAGGCCCCTGCGGATCTGGCTCCGGGTCAATTATTCGGAATCAAGATTATCGGGACGGCCCGGATTGGTGACGCTGATGTTGTCGTCCTCGCCGAAACCGGCGGAGTTCTGAAAACCCGTAACGGCAATATGCGATGGGCTCCTCAGCATCTGGCCGATGACCTCGCCGCTGCCGCCTCACCCGCACCTGGGTTTTCCTGGCGGGCTGAGCCGAGTGAAGTAGTCTTCGGCAAAGATCTTTCAGCGAAAGTGAAACTGATCGGAACGCGTGCGGCCGGGTTTGAAGAAGCTGTTGCCGTTGCCATTACCCCAGCACAGAATGGCCTGCCCGCTGGAGTTACGATTGCCGTGAAGAACATTGATAAAGGCCAGACCGAAGCCGAGATCACCATTTCAGCGAACAATCAGGCACCACTTGGGGACTTTACCGCAGGTCTGACAGGAACGTTGAAGCAGGGCGACAAGACCGCCGTTCAAGGAATGGCCTTGCGGCTGAAACTGGCTGCTCCGATGACCATCAAGCTCGATCCTGCGGGTGGTAAGATCGCCAAAACCGGTGATCTCGTTGTGAAAGCCATCATTGAACGGAACCCGGCGTTTACTGGTCCAGTCAACGTGACCCTGCAAAATCTTCCCGCAGGAGTCACCGCGGCACCTGCAATGATTCCAGCAGATCAGACAAGTGTCGACGTAAAACTGACTGCGGCGAATGCGGCAGCAGCCTCTGTGAACAATCTGACAGCAAAGGCCGATGCGATGGCAGGAGCCGCGAAATTGGAAGCAGTTTCAGCAGCCGTGACGCTGACAGTGGAGTAGACTTTCGGAACAGGGTCGGATTTCCGATCGGCTTCGTTTTTGCCCGCGTTTCGGGAACCGGGCTTGTAGTGAGCCCCGATTTTGACCATGCTCAAGTTTTGATGCGTTTTTGATATTCGACATTTTCGACCAGATCATAGGCCGTTCCCTCACGACGGAGTACCGAATTATGAGACGATTAACCCTTTTGCCGTGCCTGTTGATGGGCGCGATGGTGTCGTTCGTCGGGGTTGTTCATGCCGCCGATGCGCCAACCACCATTGAAATCGGACAGCCCGTTGGTGTCGTTGTCGAGCCGACCAAGTTCGACCTGTTGGGAAAACGGTCACGCCAATTGATGCTGGTCACCGGAAAATATGCCGGAGATCAAGTCCGTGACCTCACCGCAGCCGCGACATTCACGTCATCCGACCCTGCGATCGTCAAAGTCGATGGCTTTGTCGCGCTTCCCGTTGCCAACGGAACAGCAACGATCACGGTTACGGTCGGTGGTCAGTCCACGACGGTCCCCGTTCAAGTGAAAAACATCGAAGCCCCAGCCCCAGTCAGCTTTAAGAATGAGACGCAAATGGCGCTCACCAAAGCGGGTTGTAACATGGGAGCCTGCCATGGATCACCCTCAGGCAAAGGGGGCTTTCGACTGTCGTTACGAGCGTACGATTCTCCGCTGGATATCATGACTGTTCGAAGTGAATTCTTCGGACGTCGCACGAACATCATGGAACCTTCGGCCAGCCTGCTATTGCGTAAGCCCCTGATGGAAGTGGCTCACGGTGGTGGCAAGCGATTGAAGAAGGGTGACTCCGCTCACGTTGTCCTTGAGCAGTGGATTGCCGAAGGGATGCAACTGGATGCTGCGGCAGAGCCCGATTTGCTGAAGATCGAAACGATTCCAGCCAAGCGAGTTCTCAATCAACCCGCCGCCCGTCAACAAATTCTGGTGCTGGGTCATTTCAGTGATGGCTCGGTCCGTGATCTGACAGCTCTGACCGACTTCACCTCGTCGAATGAATCAGTGGGCGGTGTGAATGTGCAGGGACTGGTGACCAAAAATGGTCGCGGTGAGACGGCCATCCTGGGTCGCTACCTCGACAAGATGTCAACAACTTACCTGACATTCCTGGAAGACGTCCCCGGGTTCGCCTGGAATAACCCTGCCGAACAAAATTTTGTTGACACCGCTGTCTTCGAAAAACTGAAGCAACTGCAGATTCTTCCTTCCGAAATCTGCTCAGACGACGAATTCCTGCGTCGTGTCACCCTGGACCTGACCGGACGCCTGCCAACATCGGACGAAGCCAAGGCATTCCTGGCAGACCCAAGTCCAGCAAAGCGAGTCGCCGTTGTCGATCGACTACTCGACAGCAACGAATTCGCGTCGTTCTGGTCATTGAAATGGGCAGACGTTCTTCGTTCAAACAGCAAGAAATTGAAGACCGCGGGAGTTCATAAGTTCCGCGAGTGGATCTACGAATCGATCCGCAGCGACAAGCCACTCGATCAGTTTGCTCGCGAACTGATCACCGCCAACGGCAGTGTCTTCGAGAACCCTCCAGCCAACTTCTGGCGAGCCAGCCGTGATCCTCAGGATGCCACCGAAACGACCGCTCAACTGTTCCTGGGGGTCCGCATCCAGTGTGCGAAGTGTCATAACCATCCGTTCGAACGATGGACGCAGGATAACTACTACGGAATCGCCGCGGCGTTCGCTCGCGTTGGCCGCAAGAATTCGGTCGATGCCGATGAAGAAGTGATCTTCACCCAGCAGGGTGGCGAAGTGACTCAACCGCGGACTAACAAGCAGATGAAAGTTCATCTACTGCTCAAGGGAGATGTTGATGTCCCTGCAGACCAGGATCGGCGAGTGGTCTTTGCGCAGTGGCTGACATCCACCGAGAACCCATTCTTCGCCAAGAGTGTTGTGAATCGGATCTGGGGCCATCTGATGGGACGTGGAATCGTGGAACCAGTCGATGATTTCCGCGACTCCAATCCTCCATCAAATGCGCGATTGATCGAAGAACTGGCCAAACAGTTCGCGGCCAATGGATTCAGCCAGAAATGGGCCATCCGCACGATCTGCAACAGCCGAACCTACCAACTGAGTTCTCGCAAGAACCAGTTCAACAAGGACGACGAAATCTACTGCTCACATGCCAATACGCGACTGTTGTCAGCCGAGCAACTGCTGGATGGAATCTGTGCGGTCACCAGTGTTCCCGAGCAATTCCCCGGAATGCCATTGGGAACGCGAGCCTGTGAACTGGCCGATCCCCCGACAGATCACTACTTCCTGAAAGTCTTCGGACAACCACAACGTGAAATGGCCTGCCAGTGTGAGCGTTCGAGTGAATCGAACCTGTCTCAAGCATTGCAGATGATCAATGGCCCTGTTGTTCATAACAAGTTGCGAGCCGACAATGGTCGCATTGCAACCATGTTGAAGGAAAACAAGAGCGACGAGGAAATCATCACTGCCATGTATCTGGCAGCCCTGGCTCGCACGCCGTCAGCGGAAGAAATGACTGCCAGCAAGCAGCATATCGCCAACCAGCAGGACCGTCGCCAGGCGATGGAAGACGTCGGTTGGGCGATCCTGAATTCGAAAGAATTCCTGTTCCAGCACTGATTGCTGACGGGACCAAATCTCATCAAGCACTGCGAGCAATTGCTCGCGGTGCTTTTTTTAAGACCAGATTTGCACGAATTAAACTCGACTTCTCTACCTATACGACGAAATCGCGAACAAATCCGGAACAAGGCAATTTTCCGAACGCAACAATCCTGACGATTTACACAACCGGGTCCAGAATTTTCGCTTGTAATTGTAATCATTTGCTGTAGTTTGATGGTTGCATCGCGTTGTGCGATACACGGCAAGGTCCTTTGTTGGTGCCAATTGAGTCGTCTTTGCGGGCGATCCACTGCCGTTAATGCTGTGTAAGTGGGCTTGCGCCCAGTGGGATTGTCAACGACTTTTGAATGAAGTCGGTTGGCTTTCCTTTGTGTAAACGGGCTTGCGCCCAAAGGATTTGTCATGCCAAAGCCACCTAAGTTGGCAGGGGTATCTGCGCCTCCTCCACGCGGCGAGTTTCTATCTCTCGTCGCTCAAAAGATTCACGAGAACGCGTTAATTGTAAATGAGAGAGCGTCCGCTCTTTCGCAACGGATCGTCGATTTCGAAGAATGGTTGCGCGCACTACCAGGCAAGGTTCCAGCATCATGTTGGATTGACGCCCCTGACGATTCCTCAAGCGAAAATCTCCTCGGACTCCGCTTCGAACGGCAAGGGCAATGGCGTCTTCAATACGCATTTCAAAAGAACCCACCAATCGAAAATGAAGATTCCCTCAGTTGGAACTCGCTTTCGGATGCTCCTGTAGACATCAAGATTGCGGCGGCCGGAATGTTTTTGGGCCTACTCGACCATATTCTGAGCAATCAAATTCGCCGTGCCGAACAATTAAAAGAAGTCAATCACGAGCTTGATGCATTCTCACTGCACATCGGACTTCGCACGGCAAAGGAGGCTAACAATGCGTCCTTCTGAAACAGCAAGCGCCGCGCCGATGTGGGCCAAATGCACAGCAGGAATGATTTCTGTATCCGTATTTCCAGCACATGTCATCGCACTCTGGTATTCCGGAAACCCGTACTTGCTAATGGCAATTCCTTTTTCCGCAAAAATCGCTTCTGATGGCCTCGACTATGTGATGAGGGGACGGGCACGTAAGTCCGGATTCACCCTAATCGCCAATTTTTTAGACGGAAAATTTAATGCATCGACAGGGGCCTCAAGTAAACGATGCAATACTCGGAGAAATCCGAATTCTCCTGCTCACAGTTTGAGAGCTTCGCCGAGCGATACTGACGATCACATGGAAAATCTTCACGAATTTTGCGATCCCGATCATAGTTTTGCCTGTAAACACGAGGGCTTCGAAAAAAATGCCGTGCAGCCAGAGTTCGTGCAGTCGTGAACAGATAAACGAAGACTTTCACAAAAATGCGTGACTCGGGATTCCATTTTGTTTCGGAATTTGCCATAACAAACTCCACTTCGGCGGGCAGTGGACCTGCTGGAATAGGAAATTGAATGCCATTTCGCCCACCCACCTTTCGTCTCGCCCGCTGCCTCGAGGTTACTCTTGCGGCGTCCAAGATTGTCAAGAACGGTGACGCACCTCGGCCTCAGTCATGTCCGTTTGCTTCCAGGTGTCTCGTGGATCTGTCGGAAATCTATCTTGTCACTGTCGGTAGCCGCGGTTTGTCGTCGCTGAACTGGCTTCGATCTTCCCTGCCGTTTTCGCGCGGTAGTTTTTACATGTTTCAAAGGGCCTGATGGGCTCCGCAAAAGGACGACGATGAGCAAGAATCTGTATGTGGGCAATTTGTCATTTAGTTGCACGGCCGACGATCTGCGAGAACTGTTTGGCCAGCACGGTAGTGTGACGTCAGCACAGGTCGTGTCGGATCGGGAAACCGGTCGGTCACGTGGTTTCGGATTTGTTGAGATGTCCGATGGTGGTGAGGCGGCAATCTCGGCATTGAATGGTACCGATTTCATGGGACGTTCACTGACGGTGAACGAAGCTCGTCCTCGCGAAAGCGGCGGCGGTGGCGGTCGTTCCGGTGGTGGCGGTGGAGGTGGTCGCGGTGGATACGGCGGCGGCGGTGGCGGCGGTCGTTCCGGCGGTGGCGGATACGGTGGGGGCGGCGGCGGCCGTTACTAAGAAAAGTGACCGGGAAGCACACTCGATTCTGAATGACACCCCACAGGTTTCTTTCAGAATCAACGGCCCGAGACGACCGTTGTGTGAACTCCTTGATAAATAACAAAATGCCCTGTGGTTACCGACAGACCACGGGGCATCTTGTATTTCTGGCCCGGACAATCGACAGGCTCGGCGCGACAAGGGTGGTGGGGGCGCACCCGCCTTGGGGAAGCCCCCGTTCAAACGCATTCATTTCGGGGGCTTCTGCAAAGCCAGTGCGCCCCCCGCCACCCAACCGAGCGAAAAAGATCTGGGTAACTTTGACTATGTCCTACGGCGCTGCGGCAAAGCACCGCGACCTTCCTTCGACAACAACGTACTCTGTGTCAACATTCAGTTTGCCGAACGATTGAACGCGGCCTGATGGCCATAGCACTTCAATTTCATCAATCACGGCGAGCATTCCTAGCCCGAATGTCAGCTTTCGTTCGTTCGAGGCCTGATACCCGTCCCCCGCAGTCAATTGACGCTGCCACTCACGCCCCCCGGCACGGACTCGAACGGTGGAACCAATCGCATCGCGACTGCTCGTGCCTGTACCATCCGCATTCGAACCGTCGCCCACGAGTTTCAGTGCGACAAAGTGACCGTGATCACGGGTGCGATTTGTCAGCAGTGCGACGGGCGTATCCAGCGAGCCGATACACGCTTCCTCTAATCCATCGCGGTTCCAGTCAAGGCGAGCCAGTGACCGACCGAGATACTTCCCTTGAAAGTAGTCACCCAAAGTTGCCGCAGACGATTCTGTAAATCGCCCGTTCCCTTGATTTCGAAAGTATTGAGGAGGCATACGAAAGGGAACGGCAGGATCCGACGGTCGATGGACGTGACCATTCGTCACCAGAAGATCAGGAAATCCATCCAGTTCTCCGTCCAGGAACTGAGCTCCCCAGCCGAGCATGTAGACTCCTGCTTCGCTCAGGTTCGCCGCGCGAGATCCATCGGAAAAAGTATGATCCACGTTCTGCAAATAGAGATTGTTCGATTCCCGGTAGAAATTGGTGAGGAACAGATCCAGTCGCCCGTCGCCATTCGCGTCCCCGGCCGCGATCCCCATGGATGCCTTTGGGATCCCGCGACTGTCAACGGCCACCCCTTGCAATAGCCCCCGCTCGAGAAACTGGGGAGCGGCACCGCGTGACGGTGTCTGATTTGCAAAGAAGAAGTTGCGAGACATGTCATTGCCGACGAACAGACTGATGCGATGCGATTCATCAAAATCGGCGGCGACAATCCCCAATCCGCGACCATCCGGATCGACAATTCCAGCCTGCTGCGTAATATCCTCGAACCGTCCGTCGCCCAAGTTCAAGTACAACCGGTCCTGCTGTGGAGTGAACTGGTCAGGAGCACATCTTGATGAAGTGTCACGCCGGCAGGTTCGACTCAGGACATCTTCGATGTTCAAGTAGTTGACGGCAAAAAGATCTGGAAACGAATCACCGTTAATATCAACCAGGACACAACTGGACGTCCATTCGTTTCCAGCAGCCCCCGACTCGATCGTGACGTCGGTAAAAGTCCCGTCGCCATTGTTCCGATAGATCGTATTCGGGCCGATATTCGCCACCACTAAATCTGGAAATCCATCATTATCAAAGTCGCCAACGGTCACACCCTGACTGTAGCCCCTGTCTCCGGTGCGTGAAGGAACAGTCACGGGCTCAAACCGACCGTTTCCCAGATTTCGGTACAGCATGTCCTGGTCTATTCGATTGACCGCGGGAGGCAGAGTACCACCTTGAGTCAGATAAAGATCCGACCAGCCATCCTGATCGAAATCCAGCACCGCAACGCCACCCCCATCGAGTTCAAACATCGACTCCAGATTTTCAACGGCACCATTCCGGTACGTGAAGCTCAGGTTGGCCGCTGTTGCATCATCAGTAAATGAAACGGGATACTCTGCAGAAATCTCAGGAACCGGCCGTGACTCTGACTTTGAGAAATTCCAATCGGGCAAAGGGTACTTCGTCAGATCGTATTTGTAAGCGGGATTCGCAGAAGCAATGGTGGCCAACGGGGAAGCCTCAAGCGATCTTCTCAGACGGAGTGCCGTCTCGGTCGGCCATTTTTCAGTAAACAGATGCGACCCAACGATGTGACACCAGGCAGCCGCTTCCCAATAGCGCCCCAGTTTCTCCTGGAGACCGACAATTTCCCGAATCTGAGTGACATCCGGCGGGGTCGTCAATTGACGGACAAGCGTATCCAGTCGAGCAAGATCGCGAACGCGTTCGCCGATTTCAACCGCCCAGTCTTCGTGTTGCAGTGAAGCGAGAGCTAATGAAAGTTGATGATTCGGACCTACGGCATTGGGGTTAAGCAGCAACGATTCTGCGAAACATCGAACAGCCCCTTCCACCTGTCCAGTCTTCAATGCCCACACTCCGCGACTGTACCAGACTGCCGGATCTCGATCCGCGTCTGAGGGGAGTCGTTTGTGCCAATGCAAAAACTCCGCAGGATCCGCAGCTTCTGCCAGAATAGTCCCCAACAATCCCTGAGCCTCCAGTACTTCGGGACGCGCCGCGACGATTCGTTCTGCCAGTTGTCGAGCCGACTTGACGTTCTGCAAACGAAACGCAGTTCGAGCTTCCGGCAACAACGGCAAGGGATCGCTGGGGACCGCGTTCAGACAGGCACTGGAGAATTTGCCGCTTTCATCAAGTTGAGTTTTATTCGAACCAATGACAATCAGATGATTCCATTCGACGCGTCCTGAACGCAGAGCTCGCAGAATGAAGTCGTACGTTTCCCAATTGCGTCCTTCCAGCACCAGCAGAAAAATCAGTCGATCTGTGGCCTCGGCATGATTCGGATCAATCTCCAGAGCTCGACGCAAAAATCGCTCAGCATCATTCGCCCGACCGTCGGACAATGCCTGGGCCGAGAGAGCGACCAATGCCCGAATCGAGTTCACATCGCCATCGTCAGGAACTCGAGCGAAGTACCTCGCAGCCACTTCAGGCTGATGAATCCCCTGCGCAGCGACTCCAGCGATCAGCAGTGCCTGCGAAGAATTCGGGTTCTGTCGCAGTTCTTTGTCGGCCTGCAACAGTGCCGTCGCGAAGTCACCGGATGTGAGGGCCACTTCCGCCGAATGAAGCGGGTAAAGCAATGGAACAAGATAGATCAACAGCAGAACAGCAGCACTGGCCAATGACGCACAGACAAAGGGCCTGGAACCAATGGACCAGATCAAGCCACGTGGAGCGGATCGGTTCGTTCGCGTCTGTGTCGAAGCAAAAATATTCTCGGTCACGATGACTTGCGATCCGTCAGAAAGCCCCAGACCAGAACCCCGACTCCGACCAGAGTCAGCGCGGCCGATACGGGAAGCAAAATTATTCTTGCGTAAACTTGATGGGGGAAGCCAATCAGATGCGCATGCGCGAACGCCAGTTCCGCTGTCAGAATCAGGATTGCCCCCGAGATCGTCCGCATTCATCACTCCCCGTTGAATGTCTCGCTGTGATCAGACTGCCAGATTCCGCCGATGAATCACTCTGTATTGGATTGTCAGACTCCACCACGGCGAACCCACTGAAATAGGTTACGCATCCTGCAGTCCGCTGTCATTCGCTCACATCAAAAGAACGGGGTGGTGCCCCCGACCGCCAGATTTCGTGCATCATCGCAAACGCCCGTTCAATCGCTCGAGCAGACCGGCGAACATCAAATACGGCCGACGTCTGCCTGTTCGCTCGCAACCTCTCTCGCAATTCCGCAAGCTCCTCTGGATGACGCGACAGTTGAAGGGCTCGTCTTTGGTAATCATCCTGTCGATAGGTGATCAATTCAGGCAGTCCCAGAGTCTGCAGCAGACTGCCAGCCACCCGAGACACAAACGTCTCCCCCGAGAGTGTCAGCACCGGGAGTCCAGCCCAAAGCGCATCGCTGGCTGTGGTATGGGCGTTCACCGGAAATGTATCAAGAAACAGATCCGCCAGTTGATGTCGAGCCAGATGATCGGGCAGAGGCAGCCGGGGTGCGAAGACCAGGCGGCCCGGGTCCACTCCGCGACGTTCCGCTTCGCGGCGCAGGTTGCCAGGTGCCTGTCGATTGCTCTCCAGCAGCCACAGAACACTCGATGGAGTCTCTTTCAGCAGATCCATCCAGACGTCAAACATGGCGGCTGTGATCTTGTAATTGCTGTTGAAACTGCAATAAACAAACCCTTCGTCAGGCAAGCCCGACTCACGCCGCGTCGGAATCTTGGAAGAAATCTCTCGACGAGTGTCATTCACCTGATAGCAATGCGGCAGATGAATCAGCAATTCGTTGTAGTAAGGCTGACGATCCGCCGGGACGATGAATTCATCCACCAGAATATAGTCGACAAAGTTGGCTCCCAGCGTCCCTGGATACCCCAGGTAATTGACTTGGATTGGTGCAGGACGACTGGCGAGCAGTTCCGTTCGAGCATGCTGCGTAAACCCGGTCAGATCGACAAGGATATCGACCTGATCGGCGCAGATCCGCTGGATCGATTCCGCCAGCGGCATTTCACGCAGATCGACAAAGGTTTCAAACGCAGCCATCATCCGGCTGCGGATCGCAGAGCCGTCGTCGGGACCATACGAATACCCGATCACGTCAAACCGCGAGCGATCGTGAACTTCAAACAACTCGACAATCAATTCTGCCACGGGATGGGCTCGAAAATCCGCAGACAGATATCCGATGCGAATCCGCCGATCGTCTTTCGGCGAAGTAGTGACCGGGGACTGACCGCCATTTTCTGTCGCTTCATTCCACCAGGGTTGAACGGGGATTGCCGTTCGAGTGGCATACGCTGCCCATCGCGATGCACATTGTTGTTGCTGTTGAGACGACGTCGCTACCGGCATGGTCAAGAAGGCGAATGGCGAAAGGGGACTTTCCGTCGGATGCAGAGGCTCATCCATCACAGCCGCAATGGCCCTGTCTGTAAGCTCCGGAAGTTCATCCCACGCACACTGATGCTGCAGCTGATGAATCAGTTGCCCGAGTGCCGACAGTCCGTGCGGATTCAATTCGAGGGCCCGACGGTAACAGGCAATTGCCTCAGCCGTATCGCCTCCGTCACGAACAACATTCCCGAGTGATTGCAACGTCGCGGCATCATCAGGATTCAACTGAAGAGCCGCCCGCAGGCATTCTTCCGCTTCGCTCAATCGTCGCAAATCTTGCAAAGCCGCACCAAGGTTGGTGAATGCTTCCGCGAATCCCGGCTGCAATTCAACCGCCCGCGTCAAGCAGGTGACCGCATCAGACGGACGTCCCATACTCAGCAACAGATTTCCCAGATTGTTGAAAGCCGCAGCATAATCGGACTTCAATTGCAGGGATCGCGTATAGCATTCCAGAGCTCGTTGAGTTTCCCGCAGTTCCCGATAGGCAACCCCCAGATTGTTGAACGCTTCGGCGTATCCGGGCCGCACTTGAATAGCGCGCTGATAACACTGGACAGCTTCACTCAGACTCCCCTGCTCTTTCAGGACGAGTCCCAGGTTGTTCCAGGCTTCCGCATAGTCGGACCGAAGCATCAGAGTCCGCTGGTATCCCGAAATCGCTGCGATCCAGGAACGCTGGCCCTGATGGATTAACGCCAGGTTGTAATGAGCATCAGCAAAGTCCGGTTGCAACTGGATCGCACGGTGATAACTGGCTGCGGCATCATTCGGTCGCCCGGTCGATGCCAGCAGTCGCCCCAGATTGAAATGAGCGAGCGGAAAGTCTGCTTTGCGAATGATCGCCTGCCGATAGCTCGCTTCAGCATCCTCAACACGCCCTAACGCCAGTAACGCATTTCCCAGATTGCAATGAAAACTGGCGTTTTGTGGAGCCAGTTCAATCGCATGCGAAATCAATTCCAGCGCGGTGGCCGAGTCACCGATCTGTTGAGCGATCGTTCCCAGAAGATGCCAGGCGTCGGGCTGACGTTCGTCACGTGCAAGAATTTCGCGATATTGAGCTTCCGCCTCCGTCAGGCGCCCCGCCTGTTGATGGGCCATCGCTTCCTGCAAAATCTGTTGAATCGATGCCATCGTCTCTTCCATGATTCAGACACAAAATTCAGCGACTGTCCCGACGGACAATCGCTGAAGAAGGCCTGATTGTCACGAAACATGGATGGAAACACCAGACAATCCATGGCATTAATCGCAGGCAGCGGCACCAGGATCACCGTCGATTGGTGGTTCTGATCGGTCGGCCCGAATCTCCCTTCGCGCCAGAATGACGAGGACGCACATCCATGTTCCGGCAAACGCGACAAACGACTCATGAAAGACATCGAGTCCAGCCCCGGCCACCCTGCCGCTACCTTTAGCAGGAAAGTCGTAACGACCACCCGGTCACGCCGGGTGGAGTGATGTTTCAAATATCGATGATTTAATAACGGTAGCTTGCAGTTGCGGGTCCCGCTGGGGCAAGCCCAGCGGAAACCAATCTCGCATTGATTTTATCGGAATGAAACGCTCATCTGACCGACATGCTCAGGCGAACCCATTTCAGCCATCATGCCCAAACGAAGAGATTTCCGTCGGGCTCACAACTTAACAGCTACTTTATCAAGGAAACATCGAGCCTGGCTCTCCACCCGGCTTGTCCGGGTGGTAGCAACGATGTCCCGCTGCCAATTCTTTTCCACGTTCGTTCTTCCGACAGCGCCTCACGGGGATGTCTTTCTGGCCCCTTTGTTCTCGCCGCAATCACCCCTCGTTACTGACCGTGATTCTGATTCAGCCAGTTTACGACTCGTATAGCGTCGTCTTCCGTTCCTGAGGGGATTGGCACGTATTCCAGAACATCCACGGTTCCGTTCTTCGATTTGACTCTGAACGTCATCGCCACACGTGCGAGTTGTCCATTCTGAGGATCCGCCACGACAGCACTGGCAAAGTGCTGACCAAAACTTATCCATGGACGGAACAGCCCTGGAATGTAAAAGCCTTTGGCACCGAAAATGACAACTCCCGAATTCTGGGCAGCCATCGTAAATTGAAGCCGATTGATGTAGTGGAGGAAGGCTCCCAACAAGCTGCCGAGCAGCGTCCCGATGACGATCGGAATGGTAAACGTCAGCCAGATCTCACCACCGATTCGGTCTCCTCCGTCGAAGATTGCATAACCAATCACTCCGCCGATAAAAGTCCCAATGGCCGCAACACCGGGAATCACCCAACGAAATCGTCTGCGCTCGTGCTCGACGAAATCTTGCCATTCGGCATCGGGAATGACCCAACGGGCAACCCATCCCCCCGCCATCAACTCTGCCGCATCACCCATCATTGACCGGCTCATCCACACGAGCAGTCCCCAGATCAGCAGATTCGTTGCAGCAGCAATTCCGGTCAGTATGCCAACCACCAGTTTCGCGTTGGGCTGCAGCAGAACAATTACTGATGGACACACCATGCCAAACCCCAGAGCTGCCAGCCCGAAACAGTTCGCCTGGGCTCGAATTGCCAGAACCGGCTTCTGGATTGAAGCATCCACAGCATCCTCCCTGCGATTCTGATTCTTGGGACGAGTCATTTATCGGACAATCTATGGAAAAGTCTCCGCAAATCGGGAGCAACGTAATCATATAAGGGCCTGGCCGCTTTTCCACCGCCCGCACGTTTTGACGCCACAATCTGACGCCTTGATATTCCTGATGTCCTGGAAATTCGCCTGCTCTGATCGGAACTGCATATGACAGAAGGAAGCAGCGATTGTCCCAGCGCGCGTTAGCTACTCAACTCGTAACCGGTAAACCAATGAATGTGCTTTTTCCAATTTCGACCCGTGAACCACAACATCGGCGGGAAGTCGCGGTGCAGTTAAGGTTGCCATGTTGCCTTGAACGCTCCATCCGAAAGGCTGATTCGTGAGCGGGTCGATTGGAACGGGAATGTCCTTGATTTCATCGAGCGACGACGGGAACTTGCCGTCGTGTGACGCTAAATGATGTCGCACGGCCTCAATCAGCCTGAGCGACTGGATCTTTCGCTTCAGCGACCAAACCGAAACGTAGATCGCTACCGGATCTTGAAACTCCTCCTTGATAGTACCTGTTTGGGCATGCATCAATTCGATTTCCGCTACGAGCTTCTTGAGTTCTGTCCAGGCTTCCCGCGGCGGCAGCACCATCACGGCCGACATTCGTTCATCTTTTGCGATTCTGAGATTTGAGTACCAGCGAATGACCACCTCGTCATCCGTCATCTTTGCCACTCTCTCTTTTCCATCTTCCATAAGTGAGGTGAGCTCCGCTCGGGCTTTTGGCGCCATCTTCGTTACGTAGGTGTTTGCAAAATCGTTCGCTCCGACCTCAGACTGTCGTTGCAGCGAGTTAACTTCTACGAGAAACGCCACCAATTGTTGGGCCATCTTGCTCCACTCTCTGGGATCTCTGGGACGATCGAGTTCACGGACGGCTGGGAAAGTCATCGCGAACATGTCGCCTTCAAAACTGGCGGCCCGCCCCAGCTCCAGTAACGAGTCGGGTAATGTACTCAGCGCCCAATACAGATTAGGGCTCTTCGGTTGCGAGATCAGCTCCTCAACTCGATTCAGCATGTTCAGATGAATGGATCTCGCGACGAGTTGGTTGATGTAAAACGTCGTCCGGGCGATATGTCGACTGTTCGCAAATCCGATAAGAATCCCTTCGCGCGCCTCATCCAATTCACCGCGCGAGATGTGGTAACGAATTCTGGCGGACAGGCCATACCCCAACCAGGTTCGCAATTCCTGAACATCCGGTATCAGAATCAAATGCGGCGATGTCGTTTCACCAATAGGATATTCCCAAGAGGCATCCCTGCGGAACGCGGATCTCTTCAATTCCGAGTAAGATCCTTCCAGGAGTACCCCGCCAGAACTCGCCCACTCTTCGGCATCGAGTGGTCGCGAGACCCATTCTCGTAACTTCGGAAAGACCTCGGCCATCCACTGTCCCCTTTCCCACGGCAATCGGAGCAAAATCGGAATTGCGTTCCCCGGCTTCAAATCACCTTCCGCGGGGAACAGTCGGTACTTGAGTGCAGGCGTTTCGATCGCGCTCGCATGGATCGTCAAGTCGATCGACTTTGGTTCGTCCGCGATCAATGGACCGCAGAAAATGAATAGAACAACGATGAGAGTTGGCAACGGACGCATGGCAGGCTCCTAAGAAGTTTTCCGTTACGTTTAATGCCCTGGTCTATGGCTCAAGTGCCGTTCTGGTCAGCGAACAGACGGAGAGCGAGCGTGAATGGGGGTCGAGTTGTGCGAATTCACCCAACTGCGTGGTCAGCGACTCACCACCATGATCGCGAACTTGCCAAGCGTCGAGATTGATCGCGATTTCACGTTGGACCGGGGAATAAGAATCCACCGGTGGCGACTGCGGTGGTCGTGAAGGTGGTTGTGATGTTGGTGGCTGTGAAGACGGCGCCTCAGAAGGGCGCGAGCTTTCGGATGGCTGGTGAGCAGGGATTTGCACGGCACGCAAATGGGGAATCACCGAACCGACGACCAGGAAACTAAGTGCGCCTGCAGCCATCTTCCAGTAACGTAAAGTTCGAGACGCAGTTTTCTGGCCGGCCGCAAACGCACAGGCATAGAGAATTCGTTCCTTCTCAGAAGCTGAAGTGAAGGGTGAGTGAGCGGCAAGATGCGCTTCGAGTGATGACAACTGCGGATCGGGAGAAAGATCGTCGTTCATTGCCGTTTCTCACTTTCAGGTAAAAGCTTCTCGCGAATGGTTTGCAGGGCCGCGTTGTAACGCCGAAACGCTGTTGTCGTGGATATACCGCATATCTCGGCGACCTCTTCCAGAGATAGCTTGCCCCAGATTCTAGCCACGAGTATTTCGCGCTGTTCGGCGTCCAGCGTTTCGACCGCAGCCAGAATCTCTGTCAAATTCGAAGGATCATCTGTATTTGTCGTCGAGGACTTCTGTTGAGCCCATGCCTGTTCTCGACGCTGCCGACGTGTGTCCGACAGGCGTTGTTTTTCTGCCAGATTGAGACAAACGCGATAAAGCCAGGCGACTGGCTTATCAGGGGGTGGTTCCTGCACTGCGAGTTTGCAGTACGCTTCCTGCACGACATCCTCGCTCGAAGCACATCGCGACCGCACCCACAAGCGCAAGGTTCTTGCGTGCTGCTCGATCAGTTGTGCCAACTGCAGAGGATCTACCGGCATGGCTTGGAACACCTTGAAAACGACACATCCGAGTTAATGACCCCGCCGACCTCGCTTTTTTTCAGGCCGGATACTGGAAATCCGGAATAATCTTGGAACCAGATTGTCCGGGGCGAGACAAAAGAGACAAGTCACTGTGTCCCTTGCCTAAACGCCTCGTTCTAGTGTTACCTGCTTCGGTCCGCCAGACCGGCGCGTCCGAATCCACGATCTCGATCAGGTTGTTGGAAGATTTGACCCACATGGGAAACGACTTCGCGCTCGTAGATGCTACGAATGACGCACTCAAGGTCTGTGATCTCGCCGCCGATCGTCTGCCCTGCCCCAAGCTTCAACGTCAGGAGATGATTCCGTGGACCTGGGAAAACGCAGTGCGTCATCACCGTGATCCGAGCACCCTGGAATGTCCTGCAACCCTCCAGTTGGAATTTCAGCGATATCTCACGAATCCAAGGGACCTAACTGACACGTCTTCGCAAGAACTCGCACAAAACTCATTGACACTTCGCGGATTCATCAGATCTTGCCTGTAGCGTAGCCAAATTCGACTAGGTCGGACGATGGTGTTAGGTTCGAGTCTCGTCCAAGGCCTTCGTGACTTTTATCGATGGGGTGAGAGATGTTAGGACATCTTGTTCCGTGTGGTGGCGGGAAGGCCATGGCGCTGTGCAAGCCCCGTTTGGTTCTCAGCCGTCGAAGCACCACAGACGACGGAGACGGCGTAGCAAAGAATGACGCCGAACTTCGATTCGTCGAAGGATGGTGGTACATTCGGCGAGTCGAATTGGGTCGTTCTTTGGCGGTGAACGGAAACGATTGCGACGCTGCTCAACTGAAACCGAACGACGTTCTGACCGTCGGTGGAAAATTCTATCGCATCACGTACCAGCCTCCCGAACCTGTTGCTCCCGCATCACCAGTTGTCGAAGCTTCTGCTCCTCCTTCCTCGACAACCATCCGCGCAGCGACATCTGCTGTCGAAATCGATTCCACTTCCGCTCCACCCAAACCTGAATACCAGAAGCCGGCAGTCGCCAGCGCAGCACTTGGGATGCTCATTCCCTGCGGCGGAGGACCATCGGTGACTTTGCGGAAGCCCAAGATCATCATCGGGCGTTCCCCCTCATGCGATCTCGTGATCCCTCAGCGCAATATCTCATCCAAACACTGTGCCTTGGATCTGAACAACGGCTACTGGCAAATGAGCGACCTGAAGAGTACGAACGGTACTACCGTTGATGGAATGACCTATCACCGGAAATGGGTACTTCCGGGAAGTGTTATCGGTCTGTCAAACAAACGCTACCGCCTTGAATATCAACCGAAAGGCGAACAGCCCTCGCTGTCGGAAGACGACGAAATCGTACTGCCTAATCGCTCACTCCTGGAACTTGCCGGTGTTAGCAAGAGCGGAATGGACCGGTTGATGCATTCTCTCCCCGCTGACGAACCAACACGTTCTCGCTGGAAGCTGGAAGAATGACTTTCTGAATTGCAAAGGATATCGAAGTGTGTGTTGGACTTTTGCCCACCACGAGTTGCGAACGTGGGGCAGAATTCAGACTCATAGAAATCCAAATGCTGACTTCGGGAGTTCCTGGATTCCAATAAATTGTTCGTTGTTCAGTGTGCCTCACCTCGCCAACCACCGGAGATAGAACTGTGCCCCATGTTCTCGTCGTGGATGATTCCCCTTCCGACCGACTGTTGGCGGGTCGATTTCTGCAGAGGGAACGGAATCTAACCGTATCATTCGCCGAAAACGGTGCCGAGGCAATCCTCTCGATTCGCCGGCAACTACCCGATGCGGTTGTTACCGATCTCCAAATGCCAGAGTTGGATGGCTTGCAACTGGTGGCCTACATCAAGCAGCACTTTCCACTGCTTCCCGTCATTCTGATGACGGCTCAAGGGAGCGAGGACATCGCCGCCGAAGCGCTTCGTTTGGGAGCGGCCAGCTACGTTCCAAAGGCATACCTTTCCCAGCAACTGGCAGATGTGGTGGCTCGAATCATCGAGTCTGCAACTGCTGACCGGGGTCACTCACGCCTGATGCACACCCTCGCCAATTGCCAGTGTCGGTTCAACCTTCAAAACGACCCAGACCTAATCGGGCCACTTGTGAGCCACTTTCAAGAAATGCTGCGGTGCCTTCCCTTAGCGGACGAATCGGAACGACTGCGAGTCGGAATCGCGGTCAAACACGCCGTACTCAATGGGCTGTATCACGGGAATCTCGAGTTATCGTCCGACATCACGGACGTGACTTCCGCAGAGGTCGCTTCCTTAGTCGAGGAACGACTTGCAGATCAGCGGTATGTCGGACGCAAACTCGTCGTCGATGCTCGACTGTCACCCGAGTCCGCCGAGTTCCACATCCATCACGAAGGACCGGGCTTCAACAATGCAAATCTGCAAGTTGACTTCGACGCTGTCCATTCATCATCCCATCTGATGCGCGGCTGGATCTTGATCCGGTCGATCATGGACGACATCCAACTCTCTCCTGATGGCCGCTCCCAGATCCTCGTCAAACGAGCACTCGCGGAAACCGAATTGTTGTTCGAAGAATGAAGCCCGTCGGGCACTCCAAACTAAGCGAGTATCTCACGCTGGACTGAAGCTTTTCGAAGGAAGCCCCGGATTTTCGCGCAGCCTTGGATATCCGCACCGAGCTTGTGTTCAATGTCGATCGACACTCAACCGGGGCTTCACGTTGGTCCAGGCCCGGCCACCCCGCCTTTAGTTAGCAGGAAAGTCGTAACTACCAGCCGCCTGTCCGTCACAGGGCAATCGGCTTTTTCAATGTAGGGTGGACGGGTGCCATCTTCCGAAGTGCGGAACGGGCCGTGCTTTCGTTCGGAATTTCATACCCGCTGAGCGGCGACCGGCTGTACGACTGGAGTCTGCAAACCCAGTTCAACTACTACTATGGCCGACGCCAGATGTGACGATTCGTCATCACGATCCTGCGGCAAGGACGTAAGAGTCCTGTGTCTAAATGCAGAACGTGCCGCCATTGCGGAGGTGTGTGGGTGGTCACGCCCCAATGGACTTCGCGTGAACAAAGATCTGTGGGTCCGCATCGACTGCCGCGGCATAGCACGCAACGCAGGTAACGGTATTTGTCGCTGAAATCGTGACGTTTGAGGTCGTCGCCTGATGGCGGCACCAGTGTGGCCCATGGCGGCATCAGTTGTTTCAAATGACTTGTCATCTTGGTCGCGAAGCGATCGCAGACGGTAGTAGCCGGTTTGCAGCGGAGCGGAAACCCCAAAACACGCCTGCCTCTCAAAGACGCATCCTGAAGGGATGCCAAAAAACATCAGTTCAACAAAATTGTGAACTCCGTCCACTTCGAATTATTTGTTTGTCCTACTAATTCGAACTTCAATTCGGCTGGCGATGAGTATGCCGCATTCAGTGTCGGTGCGCCTCAGAAATAATGAGAGGGTGAGGCGGTTTGGCTCCTGCCGAGCCATCTTCGAAGTAGGAAATGTAATACCCAATCGCGGCTCGGCGGGAGCCTCGCCCTCCCGACGGGCTGCGCGTCCCACCTTGGCACCGTCGAGTTCTTCGCAGGGTCGCCTCGATTGCCGCTTCGGTTACCGCCGAGATGACAACGGGAGGGCGAGGCGGCGAGGCTACCGCCGAGCCGTCTTTCCATGGATCACCCCGGGTTGGCCGTCCTCGGCCTACCTGGGTCGCAAGGCGACAAGAAGTTTACCCCAAGACCTTTCATTTCTCTGAAACTTCTCGCGACTCCGTCACCCAGCGAAGTGTATGACGGACTTCCAGTCTGTCGAAGGACGCGACGGACAAGATGTCCGTCGTACAACCTTGGACTTCGCTCAAGACGACCAACACCAAACCGCTCGAATAAGATCGATGTCGATCGATGAAACCAACGCGAGCGGCTATGGTACAAATGACTGGGTTCGGCGGTGGTGACAGGAATCGATGGCAATGCATGATCCTTATGAGGCATTTCGGTACGTGGCGTTCAGCCGGTTTGCCGCGAGCTACGTCCTCGCCATCGTTGGCAGCCAGGTGTTATCCGCGACCATTCAATGGGATGTCTACCAAAGGACGAAAGATCCCTTTGCCATTGGACTGGTCGGGCTGATCAATGCCATTCCGGTGATTCTGTTGGCGCTTCCGGCGGGACACGTTGCTGATCGGTTTAGCCGCAAACGAGTGATGCTCATCACGCAGATCCCATTGACAGCGGCCCCGTTGGCGTTGTGCGTGTTCAATGCATGGAATCCGCAAGGAGTATCGCTGCTGGTGACGTTTTCGCTGCTGAGTGCCAATGCGATCGCGTTGACGTTTGCACGTCCGGCACGAGCATCCATCCTGCCAAACCTGGTGCCGCGGTCCGCCTATCCCAATGCGATTGCGTGGATGAGCAGCCTGTTCGAGACGGCAGCGTGGGTCGGTCCGGCCGTTTCCGGGATGTTGATCGTCTTCGGTGTCACGTGGGCCTATCTGGCGTCGGGCCTGTGTCTGCTGGGCTGCTTCGGAATCACGCTGTCCCTTCCGAACGACGCGCCGCGCGAACCAGCGACGCAGGAGCCTGGCTGGCGGACATTGTCTGCGGGCCTGCGTTTCGTATTCGACTCGCCATTGCTGCTCGCCGCGATGACACTCGACCTGCTGGCAGTGCTGCTCGGAGGGGCAACTTACCTGCTGCCCGTTTTCGCCGAACGTCTGGGAGTCGGTTCGATCGGCTACGGATGGATGCGAGCCGCACCCGCGTTGGGAGCCTTTGCGATGGCTGTCTTTCAGGCCCATCGATCCCCCATGACCCGCGCCGGTCGGACTCTGCTGTTGTCCGTCGCAATGTTCGGTGCGGCGACGATCGTGTTCGGATTGTCTCAGAACTTCTGGTTGAGCCTGGCGATGCTGGTACTGATCGGAGCCAGCGATAATATCAGCGTGATCATTCGCCAGACTCTGGTCCAATCGCTGACACCAGACGCAATGCGAGGCCGCGTCTCCGCAGTCAACCAGGTCTTCATCGGAGCCAGCAACGAACTGGGCGGCCTGGAATCGGGCGTCACAGCGAAACTATTCGGACCAATGCTGTCCGTCGTCCTCGGCGGCTTGGGCACATTACTGGTCGTCGCAGGCGTCGCCGCAAAATGGCCCCAAATCCGGCAACTGGGGTCCCTGAAAGAACTCCACCCGGCGAATGAGACACCCTCGAAGCCAGACATCGCATGACCGTGACCGTTCATGCATGGAATACACTTCCGTCGCGCAAACTGAATAAGGCTGTTTGACGGCCGAAAGAAACTTGTCGACCAGCACAAGTTTCGTCGTGGTTGGCAACCAAAAATGCACAGATTGCGGTGATCCCGTAAATCGTGACAGTGCCACCCAACGCGAGTAACGATATTTTAAGCAGGACAAACACCAGTAGCCGAACTCGTGAGAGTTCGGAGATGGTTGACAACCTCTGAATTCTCACGAATTCAGCTACAAATATCGTTACCCGCGTTGAGTGCCACCAGAGCAAACCCGACATTTTCGTGATTGGAGAAACATCACGGTGAGAACGGCGAGCGTAGACGTTTTTCCGCGGGCGAAGTCGCCGTCGCGCACCTGATGAATCGCGTGGTGCGATACGACCATGCCTTTTCCCTGATGCTTTAAGCTTGCCGTCGTCCTCAAAACAGCAAGAAGTTGCTACAGTCGGCGAGCGGATTTCTTCGTCAATGCGGCTTTGCAATTCGGCGAAGCGTGAAACGAGTTGTCGATCGCGACGCGCGATTCCCTCTCACTGTTTTTCGATTTGCTTGCAGCAAGCCGGAAGATCCGCTCGGTCGATCTCCTTCCTCTCTTGCATGTTACGCCAATTCATGTAACATTCCATCCAAGTTTTCCTTTACGCTCCGCGCGGTGCGACGCCTTCGGAAAATTCGGTGCTGCGCACAAAATCAAAATACTTTCGGACCAGATAAGCATGGTTTCTTCGACTTCCGTTCTCACAGATAAACTGCACGAGTACCCCCGACAAGATGTGATCGACGGAACCGGTGGTGGAACGGCTTCGATTCTCGATGACTGCCTGAACAAGCACGGCGGGGTGTTGCAACTTCTGCACCGCTATGCCGGCCGGACATTTTGTACCCCAGGTAAACGCCTTCGTCTTGACGCGCGATCGTATTATCCAGACTACATGAACGGTACCGGTCTCGATGAACTTTGGATGTGTTGCACCGTTCCCATCGTGACGGGTGTCATCGATACGCGTACGAAGAAGGCCCCGTTTCGCGAAGGAGAAGCGCATGTCCTCACTTCGAACGGGCAAGTCATCTCGCTGCAGGATTTGATCACCACCAATCCGAAGGCTGTCATCGGAGACAAGATTACGGCTTTTTCGAAAGAGTTATTCGGTAACCCGACCTGGCCGATTGTGTCAAAGAAGTTCGACAATCTGAATCCGATTCCAGATCACCTTCACTGGTCAAAGTGGGAGGTGTATGACATCAATTCGTTCGACAATCCCGGAGTCAGCGCGTCGCACTATCACACCACGGCGATGGGCCTGTACTCATTCGTGACGAAGGATCAATTCCTCGCCTGCATGAAGCGCTGGGGAACGGGCGAGTATAACGGGATCCGCCACTTGGCACCGCACGTGATGATGCAAATTGATAACGGCTTCGTGATGCC
>CAIWEX010000564.1 GCA_903911795.1 uncultured Schlesneria sp. | reverse complement strand
TCTCAGTGATTGAACCGGAACTCGGCAGAAGTCACCAGCGCCCAGATCATATCGCGTAACACGATGGCTTTCTCTGTCGGCCGAGCCGCCAGCAACTGAGTAGCCTCGGCCACTTCAGCGTCAGTCGGACGACGCGTCAACACGCTCAAATACAATTCTTCGGAAAGTGCTTTCGGATCTTCTAATGGGGTCAATCGCTGAATCAGTTGGCCCCCCGCTGCCCATCCTACGACGGAACCGCCATTGGCAACGAACAGCGCCTGGTCAGGCGTTGCAAAAAAGTCGTCCTGTGGCTGTCCGGCCGATTGGGCATACATGCTGACAAATACGTTCAGATTGCCACGGTTTCTTTCGTGCAGCAACGCTTCGACATGGATGTCACGATCACGCAGTTTGGCGGGGTCGGCAGCGACGCTCGCCTTAGGAATCGTCTTTTCCACTTCGGCATCGGCACCGGGTCGCTGTGGTTCGAGAACCCCAGTCCCGTGCATGACTGCCCAGCCCATCTGTTCGGGCGAAAGCTGCTTCAGCGATCTGACTCCTGCCGCTTGAGTCCAGATATCAACCAGTTGACCTCGCCCGGTCGCAATCGCCGATTGTGAAGTCTGAACGGCTGCCAATGACTGATTCACAGCATTCGTTTTCGCGGTGACAGCCCCTTGGCGAACGGTCAGTTCGTTGGTTGCTGCAACCAGTGCCTGTTTCATTCCTGCCATTTTGGAGGCAATGTCTTTGACGGCAGCATCGCGAGTCACCATCGCCTGCTCGAGTGTGGCAGCTTCTTTGACGAGCGGTTCCTGCCGATCCTTCAGCTTTTGAACAACCAGGGTCAACTCAGCATCGCCTGGGATCTTCTGCAGTGCCGCATCCGACTTCGCCACCGCTTCGGCCACCGACTGGACAACCCCTTGCTTACTGGTGAACTGAACTTTCGCCTCTTCGAATTGCTTGGCGACATCGACGGCAACTTTTTCAAGCTCCGCCACGGCGGCTGTCTGCTTGGCAACTTCGGCCTGCTGCTGTGCAGCCGCTTGAGTTGCTGTTGCGAGTTCCGCTTTTGCAGGTTCGACAGCAGCTTGAGCTGTCGCCAACCCTGCTACGGCCGTCCCAAACGCCACATGAGCCTGTAGCATATCCAGTCGCTTTTTCTGCTGGGAGACAGCCAGCGATTCTGTTTTGTGTTGACTCCAGACTCCGTTCAGCTTCGCCTTGGCAGCGTCCAGCGGCTTGCGGGCTTCCACCATTGCGGCATAGGCCGCATCTGCGGGAGCATAGGCTTCGACCAATTTCGCCTGAGCGGCCTGCCTGGCCGTTGTCTGGTCTGCAATCGCCTTCTTGATCGCATCCGATTCCGTCGTCAATTGGGTCTGCTTGGCAGTGAATGTTGTAATGATGCCCGCTAGATCTTTGTCGTTCGGCAGCAACTTCGCGGCTTCGGCCGACTTCGCGGCAGCCTCTTTCACCGAATTCAATGCAGCTTCTTTAGCGACAAGTTCGCCCTGCGACTTCGCAAGCGCAGCAGAGGCAGCATCCACGGGCTTCTTCGCTTCTGTTACCGCGGCCTCGGCTTTTTTCCAAGCCGCTTCCACAGGTTCCAACGCAGTTCGGGCCGCTTTCATTTCGTCACGGACCGTATTCGCCAGTTTCCGCGATTCCTCAGCAACCCCTTTCAATCGATTGTATTCCGCCTCAACGGCGGCCACCTGCTGCGTCGCGGCAGCCACCTGCGGTGCCGCATCTGAGGGCGGGTCAATCGATCGCTGATAGGCTTGAGTCAGTGCCAGTTCACGTAACAGCCATTTAACATTGTATTTCTGTGCGACGAACTCATTCGTCAAAAGGTCCAAGGCTGCCGGATGGGAGGGGGGATTGGCAGGGTGATGCAGATCGACGGGATGCACCAGCCCGCGTCCCATCATGTGAGCCCACATTCGATTGGAAATGTTGACGTTAAACGGACGATTCGAACCGTTGGCTGCGAGTTCCGCCAGCTTCGCTCGACGACTGTATTTGGGAACAGCACGAACATTGGCTGCCGGTGCCGTCACATAGTCCTCGCCCTGGCGATGCCGAGGCTCTTCGATCTCAGTCGTCCCTGGAAGTTGTGGCCGGGTACTGGCCGCATCACCGGTAAAGACAGATTTGTAACTCGCATCACCGTCAGAGGTTTCGGCGAGGAACGACTTCTTCTGAGCCGCATCGGCAAACAACTGAGTTCGATTCACGAACGCATACAGACCGTAGTAATCGGCCTGAAGATAATGGTCGACCAGTGGGTGGTCGTGGCACTGAGCACACTGCATGTCCATTCCAAAGAACATGCGCCCCAGATCACGCGTGGATGAGTGAGGCTCAGCATCACGGTCGAGGAAGAACTTTGCTGCGGGACGCGTGGCGGGATCGGTCCCATCGGCACTCAGAATCTCACGAGCCAACTGATCGTACGGCTTGTTCTTTTCAAACGATTCCTGCAGATACTTCTGCCATTCCGGCGTCGGAACATATTTGTCCGGGCGACGTTCCATCAACATGATGTCGAACACCGTCGCCATATGGATCGGGAATCGGGGGCTTGCCAGCAAACGATCGATCAGCAATTCTCGCTTATTTGGAGCGGGATCGTCCAGAAACGCACGTGTTTCCACTGACGTTGGAATCGTACCGGTGAGATCCAGAGTGACCCGGCGCAGAAATTCACCGTCATTGGCGACAGGGGCCAGCGGGCCAACCTGGTTGGCATCGACCAACTGATCCAGGCGAGTATGCAACGGTTCCTGAGCGATGGCCGCAGAACCAGCGGCAAGACCACACAAGGCCAGAACAAACAAATACGATTTCAGGCGGGACAGCATGGGCGGGGTTCCTTCGCGGGAGTGGCTGCGCGCAACCACCATTCTCGCATCGGCAATTATCAATTCATAACAGTTGAGCGATTGGATCGTCAACTGAGTAATCTCGGAAACTTATCCGGTCCGTACCGAAAACGACGGTTGGAGTGGTTGCAGATCTCGTAGCGAATGCATGGCCACGGGCTACACTTGCGACATCAGAATGACTTAGAATGTGGGACGTTGGTCGCCAGCCAGCGATCACGAATATCATTCAAACTCGATTTCACAGGATTCACCATGGAAGACAATCTTTGCACTCGTCGTGAATGGATTCAGACTGCTGCCATCGGAGCAGTGACGATCGGACTGGTGGGAACGGCACAAGCGGCGAAGCCGATTTCAGTGCGAGTCGTCAACAAGGCGGGCTACGACAAGATCATCAATGCCAATAAGGGAAGCGTGATCGTGGTCGATTGCTGGGCCACTTGGTGTGTGCCATGCCGAAAGGCATTTCCTGAAACAGTAAAAATGGCCAAGGCCTATGCTGACAAGGGAGTCGTTGTCGTCTCGCTCTGTTTCGATGACC
>CAIWEX010000563.1 GCA_903911795.1 uncultured Schlesneria sp. | reverse complement strand
TGTCGGACCCGTCGCAGTTCGATCCGCGAAACTCGACGGCAAGACGGCACCGCTTGTCGTGAACGGTGCCTGTTCGAAAGTCGTCATTTCCTCACCCGGTCTGCACATCGTTGATTTTGAATTCTCGGTTCCGGCCCGACTGTCAGGCTCGACCGGGACACTGACCCTGCCATTGCTTCCCGTCCCCAGCGGCAAACTCTCTTTCGCACTTCCTGCCAAAGATCTGTCCGTGCGGATTAATGGATCGTCCACTGTTTTCCGGCGTGTCACACAGGGCGAATCTCAATCGATTGAAATTCCTGTCGACAAAGGGGGCGACCTCGCTTTCGCCTGGCAGCCTGAACAAGCCAAGGGGGCTGCCGCTGCGGTCGTTCATGTTGATTCGGTCCAGGCGATCACCGTGACCGATTCTGGTGTCCGCGCCAGTACCGGTTTCCAGTACCGAGTCCGACAGGGGGGAATTGCCGATGTGACGCTGTCACTCCCTGCTGCGTTTCGATTGCAGGCGGTGAATGGTGCTGACGTTGGTGGCTGGGAATTGCAGGGTGAAGGGGATGCTCGCAAGTTGCGAGTCATCTTCCGACGCAATGTGAACGATGTCACTCAAATGACCGTGGAAACGTTTCTCGATGCCAAGATCGGTACGGAAGCGACATTGGTCGAAATTCCCCAGTTGGCACCTCAGGAAGTAACCAACGAAATCGGTCAGGTGGCGGTGTTTGTTGGCAATCAATTCAGTGTTCGGGCCGAAAAGGTAGAGTCGCTCAACCAGATCGATGCCACAAACTTCTCGACAACGGTCCCCGTCAGCCGACCCAACGTCGCACCGCAACTTTCGTATCGCTTCTCAAAACGACCGTTCAGCCTTGGCTTGCGAGTCACTCGGCAGGAATCACAGGCGAATGTCACGGCTCAGCAGGCGGCCTTTGTGGCCCAACGCAAACAGCAATTGACGACGCGACTTGTCTACAACCTGACAGGTGCACCGCGTTCGTCATTCAATGTCGCCGTCCCCCCCGGTTTCATCGTGCTGGACGTGCAAGCGACAGGGTTACATGACTGGTCACTCGGAAGCGATAAAACAACCCTGACCATCGACTTGAAGGCTCCTCGCCTGGGGATTGCCGAGGTTGTGCTGTCGGGCAGTGTGGCTCGTGAGAACGACGCAACATCAGCCGAGCTGATCTTCCCGCGACCTCTCGATGCGACCAAGCTGCAAACCAGTGCCGCTGTCTGGCTGGACGATGGGTTTGCAGGAACTCTGAATTCGTTTGAAGGGTGGCGATCTGTCGATGCGGCTCAAGTCAGTCCGGAATTGAAGGCTGTTCGTCCATCGCGACCCGTCCAGTTCGGATTCTATTCGAACGCTGCGACCCCCGGTGCGATCCGCGTGGACTTGCAGAAAGCGACACCTCGCCTGTCCGCGAACGGCCTGGTCATGGTTTCTGTCACGGATGTGGCAGTGGTCCACACGCTCGCACTGCAGTGGAATATCGATTCCGCCACAACGGATACCCTGGTCTTTACAACGCCCAGTTATCTGGCGGGTAAGCTCGAATTTAATGGCGAAGGAATTCGTGAAACGACTCATGTGGACGCGGGTAAAGATCGAACTCGCTGGACAATTCGGTTACGGACCCCCGTCAGCGGTCGGTATTTCGCCGCTGCGATCGGAACACTCCCACCTCCTGCGAAGGAAGTCGAAGCGCCGGCGATTGTTTTTGAACGAGGCAGCGGTGCAGGTGCAACAGATGCGATCGAAGGTCAGCGACAGTACGTCCTGCTGATCAACACTTCGCAAAGCCA
>CAIWEX010000562.1 GCA_903911795.1 uncultured Schlesneria sp. | reverse complement strand
CAACCTGAAGATCCATCACATTGGTGTCCGTCGGGCCAGTCTTCAACAACCCTCCGGACGCAGCAAAGAACGTGTAAGAATCGTTGATCGCGAGCGCGTCGAACGGATCTAAACTCGCCGCACGCGCTGCATCACGAACTTCTTCACAGCAGATCGCTCCTGCAGCATCTGTCGGACCATCTTCACCATCGGTACCCCCTGACAGAATCGCCGTCCCCTTGAGATTCGCGTCCCACAAGTGACACATCGCGGCCAACGCCACCTCTTGATTACGTCCGCCCTTACGGGGGCGATTGGTGGCGGCCAATTGAACGATCGGTTCGCCCCCTCCAATCCAGCACAACGGCCCTGACGATGAGCGGGCGTTTTGGCTCAGTACAGCCAGTTCTACTCCAATTTCCCGAGCGATCCCCTGCCGGTCAGCCCCAAGTGATCGAACGTTGTATCCGAGATCTCTGGCTTTTGTGATTGCAGCATTCAGCGCAGTTTCGTTGTTTCCAATAATACAATTGCGACACGAAATTATGGGCTGTTCGGCAGAACAGTCTTCACGCGATTGCCGGCGCAATTCGTTCCAGATCGAAGCAGGGACGCTCGATTCCCCTTCGCGACCAGTGATCCTTTCAAGGATCGCGAGTGCTGCCGCGGCGGTACCATGGTCGCACACCGTCGGACCGGATGCGATCACGTCCAAGGGATCTCCGACAACATCAGAGATCACCAAAGTGATCACGCGACCAGCCTTCGCAGCCCGAATCAATCCGCCACCCTTAATGCGTGAAATCCGCTTTCGGACAGCATTCAATTCGTGAATCGATGCCCCTCCACGGCTTAACAATCTCGTCACGGTCAGTTTGTCTGAAAGACTGACTCCTTGCACAGGGAGTGGCATCAATGCACTTCCCCCGCCCGACAAGAGGACAATACAAAGGTCATCAGAGTGAAGTCCGGCGACCATCTCCAGGATGCGTTCGCTCCCCTTAACCCCCTGATCATTGGGCTCGTTGACTCCCGCCGGTCGGGCGTCATGAAGATGGATCTTCTGCAATGGTCTCACGCAGTCAGCCGGAACGTTGATCCACCCCTCAACCTTGGACGCAACCAGATCAGTTCCCAGTGCAGATTCCAAACCATGCCCCATCCCGGCCCCTGCTTTGCCGGCTCCGACAACAACGATCCGACGAATCGAATCAACTTCGTAGACGTCTCCACAGATTTCCAAGCGATTTCCAGACCGCTGAACGATGGAACGAACGAGAGCGGCAGAATCGACAGCAGCAACTCCCGCACTCCAGATTGCCGTTGCGTCACTGACTGCGACCGAAGAATTCATGCTCGATTTCCCTGACGAACCTGCCAAACCGTCACTTGTTCACCGATTGTATGTCGACACGGCAAAACGACACCAGCGTTGGCTTGCATTCAAGTACGGCCTTGGGGATTTCACTAACCGCCGCAGTTCATTGGCGAAACGGGCCGATGCGGCCTTAGTCTCGCTCGATCTCCTTTTGACGGGACTGCAGAAGTTCGAAAACCTGTCGACGTCCCGAGGTAACTGCTGCTAATTTGGCAGGAGCAACGAGTGACAATGCGGTCTGATTGTCCTTGGTCATCAATGATGCATCGGCTCCTTTTTCAAGCAGCAGCTTGACATTATCAACCAGTCCGAGATTGGCGGCATACATCAATGCTGTGTAGCCATTGGGATGGCGTGAATTGATGTTCGCACCACGGCCAAGAACATCCACGATTTCGGGGGCCTCGTCTGGATTTCCGATGCAACCCGGAAAGGGAGGGTAAGGATCATTCTGTTGCACTTTGAACCCCCGACACGCAGCACGCATCAGATCATGCGTCAGCCGAATTTGCTTCGGATCACCCTTGGCTCCTGCCTTGACGAGTAGGTCGACGATATTTTCTTTCTTGGCCATGAGTGCCATGTAGAGACTACTTTTTCCGTCGCGTTCGAGATCCAAATCCGCTTTGGCCGCGATCAGGAGCTTGACCACTTCTTCGCGCCCGGCAGAAGAGGCTCGCATCAGGGCGGTATAGTCGCTGCCGCCAGCGTCCAGAAACGCAGT
>CAIWEX010000561.1 GCA_903911795.1 uncultured Schlesneria sp. | reverse complement strand
TGCCCGTCGTGGAATCCGCAAAGATTCCCCATTCGCCATACCCATCGGCCACGTCAACATACTGATCGGCGTCGGGGCGGATCAGATCACGGACGTAATGATCCCCCCATTGAATTCGCGTCAGCCGGCCGCCACTAACGGAAATCTCCAGTCGCTGATCGCGAGTGCTCATCGTTGGTAACGTGGCTGACGCGAAACCCTGTCGCGAGCGAATTCGCCTGGCCCCCGTCAGCTCTTGAATCTCAATGAATCGATCCAATGTCGCTCTGAGTCGTCCTCCGACCTGGTTGCACTGCAATTCCACGATTTGAACGCGTCGCAAGGGTGTTCCCCCATCGTCAATTTCGTGTGCACCCAGGAAAAACCCGATTTGCCCCGTCCAGGGGCTTTGAAACAACGAGCCTTGGATCTGGTAGTCGCCCGAAACAACTTTCCCCGTCGCGATCAGCGCGCGACTGTCGCAGGTCAACCAGAATTCCTGCTGCTGTGCATCCAATTCCCATCGCGAATTCTTGGACTGGGCCGGCCACTCCAGGAACCTTGGTGCCGACTTCAAGACCGGGAACCACTCGCCCGAAACCGGTTCGGCAGGGGCCTTCACAGACGGCACAAGATTCGTCGGTTGTGTCGATTCCACGACAACCGCGCGATCGGTACTCTTCGTCTCAATCACGGCAGGCTTCTCGTCGCTCTTCTTCCCCGGATTCGTGCCATTCCCAAAGAACAGCATCGCACCGATCAGACAGGACGCTCCGATACCCGCACCGATCAGAACTGGTGTGGGAACGCGACGGACCCGGTTTTCGCGCGACTGAAATCGACGCAGGTCTGTCGCCAGGTCGGCCGCGGTAGAATACCGTTCGACAATCGGCTTGCGCAGACAGCGAAGGCAGATCTGTTCGAGTTCGACAGGGATCGAGTCGTCAATCTGTCGTGGGGGCTTTGGTTCTCGGCAGCGAATCTCTTCCCGCAGTTCGAGCAGATCACGCCCCGTGAACGGACGACGTTTTGTCAGGAGTTCGTACAGGATCACTCCCAGACTCCAGATATCCGTGCGACCATCCAGGTACTGCGTTTCACCACGCAATTGTTCGGGCGACATATACTGCGGCGATCCGGCGACCTCACCGGCCATTTCTCGTTGCGACGTTTCGTCGACCGCCAGCCCGAAGTCGGCCACGTGTGGCTGACCGCTTTTATCCAGCAGGATATTCGGGGGCTTCAGGTCACGATGAACCAATCCCAGCTTGTGAGCAACATGCATGGCCTCGGCAACGGTTGCCACCAGTGCTACCGCTTCTTTGCATTCCAATGGCTGACGTCGAATGCGCTCTGAAAGAGATTCCCCATCGATGTATTCGAACACCACGAATGGGTTGTCGGCTTCGTCGGTTCCCGAATCGAAGACCGTGACGATCTGAGGATGCCGCAACTTGGCTGCAGCCCGCGCTTCATCGAGAAATCGTTGCCGCCCCTGAGTTCCCGAGAAACGATCGGAACGTGCGACCTTGATCGCCACGATCCGCTGCAGGACTTCGTCCCATGCTTGATAAACAGCGCCGAATCCCCCTTTCCCCAGCAGCGATCGAATCAGGTACCGGTCGCGGATGCGAGCCGACGGGGCGGGAAGTTCAGCAGAAACACCGGCATCATACCCCGAAGTTGTGGTCATGCTGATGCTGATCGACGCCGATTCTGACGCCTGCAGTAATTCCGGAGTCGCACAGCGGGTCGGTTGGCCACAGGCCTCCAATGGAAGCTTGCCAACGACCCCATCCGGTCCTGGTCGACCTTCAGATGCTGATGAGTCCACAGCAATTCCCTCGTTCAATTCGCACGATCACAGGGCCCGCCTTCGACAACGATGGGGTCAGGCTCAGTTTTGAAACTCAAGTTGGGCTGGCTGAGGCTGAACTAACGATAAGCCAGATCTGAAATCATCAAGGTTTCAAAATAAAGCTTGGTCACTGGTCTGGAAGCGTCTGTATCATCAATGTTCGAGAATGTGAGATTGGACTTACAGCATTCTCGTTCGTCAACATGTGATCACGCTTCAGGCCAAAGATTTTCTCGGTCCATTCCGCCTGGAAATCCCACCCCGAGCAAATCGCCACGCCAATCGTTTTCGGCATGCTGCGAACGCATCGCTACGCGATCGTGGCGTGGAGTTCTGACACATGAAGTTCCGCCGCGATGCATTTTGATATTTTGCTTCAAATCGTATCTCCGCGATTCAAAAGTCGCCCGACTCGCACTGCCGCCACAGCCGAACGCAGCGACGTGACTCCTTCAATTGCGTGTATCGCATTCGCAGCTCGGAATGGGCCTCGTGCTTGCTGGTAGATATCCGGACGATTTGTGCCTCAGACTTTCTCACCTAACCGTTACAAATTACCTGCCATCCGTTGACAGGAGGCTGTTGGGAATTGCCAGAGGTTTTTCTGCGGAGTACGATTAAACGGATGCCGATTGGAGTTGAGGGGAGGCGCGCGCTGAATCCTCGAACCCACCCGCCTTTAAAAAACCAGCCACCAGTAGACTCGCCATGAATTCCAGATCTGCCGCAATCGGATTCCTTGTCGTCGTTGCACTTGTGGCATCCTCACAGCTGCAGGCCGCTGAATTGCGGGTGGAACCTGCCAAGGTGGAGTTCACAGACGCATTCGCTCGCAGGCAATTGCTCGTCAGTGTCGATGGACGCGATTCGACACGAAAGGCCACTTACCACAGCCGGAAGCCGGAAATCGTTTCGGTCGACACTGCGGGGTATCTGGTCCCGCATGCGAATGGTCCAGTCGAAATTGAAGTCAAAATCGGTGGCCAATCCACCGTTGTACCTGTTCAGGTCTCTGGATTCGAAAATATCCGGACTGTCGACTTTGCGACCGAAGTGGAGCCGCTTATCAGCAGGTTTGGATGCAATTCGGGGGGCTGCCACGGAAAGGCTCGTGGCCAGAATGGATTCAAATTGTCTCTATTCGGGTTTGACACCGAGTTTGACTACCAGTCGCTGGTGAGTGAAGGACGTGGGCGTCGAGTGATGGTGTCGGCACCTGACAAAAGCCTGTTGCTGTTGAAGGGGGCGGGACTCGTGCCACACGGGGGAGGTCGCCGGTTGGAACCGGGAACCGAGCCGTATCGGTTGATCCACTCCTGGATTCAAGCGGGCGCACCAGCATCGGCTCCAAATGTGCCACACGTTGTCAAACTGCGGATGGTCCCTGCCGAACGCGTCATGGATGCGAATGAACAACAGCAGATTGCCGTGATGGCAGAATATTCGGACGGTTCCCGACGCGATGTCACTCGCGAAGCTCAGTATTCCACGAACCTCGATGTCGTGGCCGTTGTGAGCGATGATGGGCTGGTCACTGCGAACGAACCAACAGGCGAAGCAGCCATCATGACTCGCTACATGGGGCAGGTCGCCATCTGCCGAATCCTGCGACCGCAGGGGGCTCCTCTGGCCAGCCTGCCAAACTTTAAGCCTCGTAATTTCATTGATCAGTTGGCCGCTGAAAAATGGAAGAAGCTCGGACTGAAACCAAGTAACGGATGTGATGATCCGACGTTTCTGCGTCGCGTAACGGTCGATTTGTGCGGACGCCTGCCAACTATCGACGAAGCACGCGCGTTTCTGGCCGATCCGGGAACGGACAAGCGAGACCGGGTCATTGAACGATTGCTCGCGTCACCCGACTATCCCGCTTATTTCGCGTTGAAGTGGGGTTCGATCCTGCGGAATTCGAATCTTGCCGGGGCGGACCGCGCGTCTTACGCGTTTCATAACTGGCTGAAAGACATGGTGGCTCGCAATCGTCCATACGACGAATTTGTGCGAGGGATTGTCGCGGCGAGTGGTGAATGGGCCGATGCACCGGCAATCAACTGGTTCTGGCAGTCGCGCGACGACCAACTTCATCAGGTGACCGCCGATACCGCTCAGGTGTTTCTCGGCTTGCGACTGCAGTGCGCCAAGTGCCACCACCATCCTTATGAACGGTTCACTCAGGACGATTACTACGGTCTGGCCGGTTTCTACACGCGACTGGGACGCAAGTCTTTTGGAGAGCCGCCTCCGTACTTTACCTCCCCCAGCGTGACGCTCAGTGAACGTCATCCCGTGACTGGAAAGCAGATCGAACCGAAGTATCTCGACGGTTCGGTCGCCACGTTTACACCCGAGGAAGATCCTCGACATGCTTTGGTTGACTGGATGTCCAAACCCGAAAACCCGTTCTTCTCCAAGACCATGGTCAATCGCCTGTGGGGCCATTTCTTCGGTCGGGGGCTGGTTCACGAAGTCGATGACCTGCGTGAAACGAATCCCGCTTCGAATCCGGAACTCCTGGATGCCCTCGCAAAAGAATTCCGCGATCACAAATTCGATGTCAAACACATGATCCGGCTGATGGTGCAGAGTCAGGCCTATCAGTTGGCCTCGGAGCCGACCGACGACAATCGGAAGGACCAGCAGAACTTCGCTCGATTCTTTGCCCGACGCCTTCCCGCCGAAGTGGCTCACGATGCCGTGGAACAGGCGACGGGGTTCAAAACGAACTTCAGCAACATGAGTGCAGATTCTCGAGCGATCGATTTGCCGCACGAACGGTTTGGTTCGTATTTCCTCGATACCTTCGATCGACCCAAGCGAGTCAGTGGTTGCGAGTGCGAACGATCGACCAGTGCAACCTTGTCTCAAGTCCTGCTGCTTTCGAATTCGGACGAAGTGGAAGGGAAGCTTCAGAACGGGAATGCCCGCATTGCCAAGCTGTTTGAAGCAAAACGGACTACCCCTCAAATCGTCGAAGAGCTATACCTCGCCACGTTTTCCCGATTCCCGACACCACAGGAACTGACGACGGCGACCGGATATATTGACCGCGATTCTGAACCACGAAAGGCCGTGGAAGACTTGTTGTGGACCTTGCTGAATTCTCGCGAATTCCTGTTTAACCACTGATTGACCTGAGGCTCGTTTTGACAACGGGGACTTAAAATGTTCGATATTCTCGGATCTTCCATTCGAACCTGCGACAGCGAATCTTCGCGACTTGACCGCCGAAATTTTCTGCGAGTCGGCAGTCTCGCGGTTGGTGGTCTGACGCTGCCCAACCTGCTGCGTGGCGAAGCACTGGCCAAGGAAGGTGGCACTTCTGCCAAGCGGAAGTCGGTGATCCTGGTCTGGCAGGCAGGTGGCCCCAGTCATATTGATATGTACGACCTGAAGCCGACGGCACCGGCCGAGTATCGTGGCGAGTTCAAGCCGATCCCGACCAATGTTCCGGGAATTGAAATTGGCGAACACCTGCCACTGCAGTCGACCATGTTCGACAAGTTCTCGGTCGTTCGATCCGCCTTCCATACCAATGCCGGTCACGGCATGGGTTCGCAGTGGATGTTGACCGGGTACCAGCCGACGATCGAAGTGAATGACAACATCTATCCGTCGTGTGGATCTGTCGTCGCGGCATTGCGTGGACCGAACGAACCGGGGATGCCAGCTTACTGCAACGTCCCGAATCGGCTCGATCTGGGTAAGGCCGCCTACCTGGGAGCGTCGTACAACCCGTTCTCTCCTGACAGCAACCCGAACGACAACGGGTTCCAGGTGCGCAACATGAAGTTGCCGGGCAACCTGACCGTAAACCGTCTGGAACGCCGCCAGCAACTGCTGGGGCAGGTTGACACGATCCGTCGTGACATTGACACCAAGGGAGATATCGTCGGTCTGGACAAGTTCTACCGCGATGCCTTCGAAATGGTGACGAACGAAAAAGCATTGAGGGCATTCGACATTCACAAGGAAGACCCACGTCTGCGTGAGAAGTATGGCCGCAATGACCTGGGACAAAGCTGCCTGCTGGCGCGCCGCCTGGTGGAATCGGGTGTGACCTACGTCACCGTTCAGGCCGGGGGTGGCTGGGATACTCACGGCAACAACTTTGCCGAATTGAAAAACCGCCTGCTACCCGCCTTCGACCGGGCTGTCGCGGCACTGGTTGATGACCTTTACGTTCGCGGCCTGCAGGATGAAGTCCTGGTCATGGCAATGGGCGAATTTGGTAGAACCCCGCGAATCAATCCGCAAGCGGGTCGCGATCACTGGCCGGGTGCGATGAGCGTTTTGTTCGCTGGAGGCGGATTGCAGATGGGTCAGGCGATCGGAACGACTGATTCCAAGGCGGAATATCCGACCAGCAAACCCTACACTCCGGGTTGCGTCCTGTCGACGATGTATCACACGCTGGGAATCGATCACCACCACGTCTTTTACGATCAAGGCCGACGACCACTGCCAGTGCTGAACGAAGGTCAGCCGATTGCCGAGCTGATTGGATAGTTTTGACGAGTTCGACGTCACCACATGTTGCGGCCTCTGGACGACCATCAGGAATCGGCGGGTGGCCGGATTTCCATGAGTGGAGCGGCGACGGCGACGCCTATGTTCTCTACTGTTCTGCGTACTTGATATGACGAGAACTGGCATTGATCGCTGTTATCAATGTATTCAACTCCAACGGAGTTGCGTCTTAAAGCCCAGGTTTGCTCACGAAGTGAGCTACCCTGGGTCTGGACGATCCCCCCCTGTACCCCAACGGGGTTCCGTCCGCATTCTTGACGTAACCCATTCTGGGTAAATGCATCTCCTGCACGCATTCCCAGGGTAGCCGCGAAACGCGGCAACCCCGGGCTATATGACGTACCTCCTTCGGAGTATTTGTGACGACAAGCTTCCCGAAATCAGTCCCATTGGCCTGACACCAAAGGGCCGATCGTCCGAGAATGGGAATTCGTAGGTACCCATTTTTCAGTACGCATCTGACGTACACAGCAAAAGCGTCGAGTTGATCGGCGATCCAGTCAACGTGAGTCACGAGTTCACAGCACACCAACCACTTTGATTCTCGTATCGCATGAAGAACCAGATGGAATGGCCAGCCCGTTGGGCCTTTTGCAAAAATTGCGGCCACGTTCCCGGCCCGCAGGGGCCAGGCTGGGTGAAAGAATGGCCCGTTGGCCCGTTGGGCCGAAGACCGTTCGCCGTCAGCCAAAGGAAATAACACGAAAGCAAACGACCCCACCGAGAGGCACTCTCGATGGGGTCGACTTCTTGATGGAACCCGTTGTCAGCTTCAGTGCTGATGAGTGTCAAACAACTCGTGCTTCTTGTCGCCACCCGCGTAAATGTACGCAAGCAGATCAAGAATCTCTTCGCGGGTCAGCTTGTTCAGCAAGCCTTGTGGCATGATCGACGTCGTCGACTTCTTACGTTCTTCAATCTCGGACTTCTGAATGATTGCTGGTTCGCCCTTGGCCAGTGGGTCAACCAAAACTTTCACCTGTGCTGCGTTTTCTTCCACGATCATCCCCGTGACGATCTTGCCCGAATCGAGGATGAAGGTGTACGAATTGAACTTCTCGGCGATTTCTTTCGAGGGTTCCAGAATCGAGCGGAGCAGTTGATCTGTGGTCCGCTTCATCGGTTCGATCTTCGTCAGGTCTGGTCCCAGTTCCCGGCCTTCGCCGCTGAGTTTGTGGCACCCGACGCAGTTGGCTACCTTGAACAGGTTCTTACCGACTTCATGGGATCGCCCTTTTGGCAGCGGCTTCACAGAGCCTACCAGGTCGTCGAATTTCCATTCGGTGTTTCGACCTGTGTATTTCAGCATGTCGTCTTTCAGTGCCAACGGGTTTGCCGCCAGATAAGCATCTGGATTCCGCTGATACTCTTCCAGGTTCGCAACGACATACAATGCTCCGTACATACGGCGCCAGTGTCCCGGATAGGTGCAGACATAGGGATAAACACCCGGTGCCGCGGGGACGTCGAAGTTCAAGGCCTGTGTCTGACCCGCTTCCAGCAGGCGGCTGGCCAGCAGGATCTTGTCGGATTTCGGTACGAACTGTCGATCCTTGGCATCGGCATCTCGTGCGGTCGCTTCCGCCAGTTGTCCGACCTCTTCCAGAGCCCCAGGTTGAACAATGGCGAAGTTGTGCGGCATGTGGTCGGTATTGGAGATCCGGAATTCGACCGGTTTACCCGCTTGAACGACGATGGTTTCCTTGTCGTAGATCATGCGTTCGACAACGGTCCCGATCGGGATGACTCGCACATCCAGATTCTGCAACCGATCTTCCACAGCCTTGGCCAGATCTGCCGGAAGCTTTTTGGAGAACGATCGAGCCAATGCCACCGCGTCAGCCGCGGGTGGACTGGTACGAACGCGGGCGGGCATGGCACTCAGGTAACCAACGATATTGTCCACCAGGCCTGGAAGTTCCTTCGGAGCCCAGTCCTGTTCTGGAACAGACCGTAAGACGCTGATTGCCGCGGTCCGGGATCGGTCTGCCTTAATCAACTGGACAAGGTCCCGGAATTTCTCGGGCCCATGACCGGGGATCGATGCAATCGTCTGAATCGCCAGATCGTGCAGGGTCTCTTCACCACCACTGACGGACAGGCGGTTGGCGGCAATCTTCTGACGTTGCAGTCCGGGACCTGACCATTGGACTTCCAGGCCATCTCCACCGCCGTTATCGAAATAGGTCACGACGAGATTCTGGCTGCCCGCGGTCAGATCGACGGTTCCCGTCTTTTCGACCATGCCGTGCAGGCCGTCGTTATCAATCAGTAGTTTGTCCCCAAGGTACAAACGCGAACCATCGTCGGAACTCAGATAGAACGTGTACTTCCCGGCCGTGGGGATCTGGATCAGTCCCGTGAATCGCAGAGCGAACTGGTCCTGTTCCTTCCGCTGCGGAACATTCATCACGATTTCGGGAACGATCCCGCTGGCTTGCGGTTTCAGCTTGGCCAGAGTTTCAATCGCGACGTTGGGGGGATTGGGATGGAAGTAATCGACTTGAATCCCGCTCTGGAACAACAGCGCCCCTCCCGATTCGGCCTTCAGGTTTTGAGGGAGTTCAAACATCAGCGACCGAATGGGTTCATAGAGAGTTGCCCGCAAGGTCTCGTTCTTGACCGAAGGGACCGCTGCCAGGAAGTCTCGCAGGCTTTCTTTACTGCGCGACGCCGCGAGCAATGCGGCATCGGCGGAGCCATCCAGTGCGATCCATGTGACGTACCCGGTCTGCCGAGTGATCGCCGCCTTACCCTTTGTCGTGAGTCCTTCGACACGATTACGCGA
>CAIWEX010000560.1 GCA_903911795.1 uncultured Schlesneria sp. | reverse complement strand
TCGAGACGTTTCCGGGCGTCTACTGCTCACCTTCGGTCACCTTGTTGGTCCGCGATCGCGATGGGCATTTTCACCCGTCTGCAATCTCGTTGCCAGGAATCATCCTCCGGCCGGCTGATGGCGAGGCTTGGGAACTGGCAAAGTACTTTGTCCTTCAAGGGGCCAGTCATCATCTGATCGCGTTGATCCACCCGCGGTTGCACTTTCCGTTGAATCCAGCCAATGCACTCGCCAAGACAGTCTTGCCAAAAGACCATGTCCTGCTGAATCTGCTGCTGCCGCACCTGGAAGTTCAGCTCGGTTTGGAAAGCGGTGTTCTGTTCACGTCTCGATCAGTGCTTCACAATCGCCAGGATGAGCTTTATGCACCTTTCTGTTGTGAAGGAAAGGGAAACTTTACGCTGGTGAATCGTGGCTACTACGGAATTCCGGGAAACAGCTCGTATCCCGCCTATCGTTACGAACATGGTGTCGGAACAATCCATTCCGGTTATGGCGTTTTTCTGGATCGGTATTACCAGACAATCCTGAGCTACTGCCGAAAAGTCGTGACTCGAATCGCCCCCTGCGATCACTATGTTCGTCGTTGGGCCTCGCACTGTGCCACATTCATTCCAGGATTTCCCGATCAGAACGCTATCGCCGATCCGGAAACACTCGCTGCTGCTGCCGCGACAATTATCTGCACGAATAGCATCTGCCACACGTCGGATCATCACTACTACACCGGGCCATCGTTCAATCAGATGCCGTTGCGGATGCGAGTCGCTCCACCCACAAGTCGTTCCATCCCAAGCCTGAATCGCAGGAAACTCGTCCATCGCGAGGACCTGGCGCGACACTATCTGGCGAACGAAATGTTTTTCAGGCCGACTGTGCTGACAAAAATGACGGATGCGAAGTACAACTTTATGGAATCCGAATTGCAGCAACTGAGCCGTCAGTTCCAGGATGACTTGCATGACACCGAACGTGACATGCCAGTCAGACGCTATGTCCCGCTGGATGCGATGGCCTCAAGCATCCAATTTTAACTGAAATCGAAACTGGCCGAGCATGACTGCCGACAACTGGACTCGCCTGCGGCAGATTGAAGCGTTGTCGGCCCTTTCCGATGACGATCTGAAGCATTTGCAGTCACGATTGAGGGTCCGCCTCGAACGGAGCGGAACGCAAGTTTGCACGCAGGGAGATTCCGAGTGCAGTCTGTTCATCGTCGCAGCGGGTCGCTTGCAAGTCATTCGCACTGATTCCACTGGACATTCGCGTGTGGTCGGCCAGATTCCGTCCGGTGAACTTTTTGGCGAAATCGCCTTGATCACGGGCGAAAGCCGTTCGGCCAGTGCCGTGACGCTGCGAGATACGGTCCTGTGGGAGCTGAGCGAAGCCGACTATTGCGCTCTGTTGAGCAGCCATCCGGTTCTGGCCCGGAGCGTGACGCGAATTGCGATTCGACGGTTACGCGAAGCCGGAGCCCAGTTAAAGTCGACGTTTTGCCAGGCGATTACGGTGATTCCGACAGCGTCCTTCGACAGCGTGGGCCGGTTTGTCCTTGATTTGATCGCTCGCCTGAGAGATCGTGGCCCAATTGCTGTTGTTGACTCCAAAACCTTTCCCACTGATGCTGGACGAACCACAACCGACGTGGAATTGGAGTTAGTACACCGGCTGAACGATCTCGAGCGAACCCACGCGATGCTTATTTACGTGGGGGATGAGGGAACATCGGACTGGAATCAGCGCTGTCTGCGGCAATCCGATCGAATTCTGGTGGTCGCTGACGCCGACTCTACGGCCCCTGACCATCGACTCGGA
The DNA here is from genome assembly GCA_903911795.1 of uncultured Schlesneria sp. GTDB lineage: Bacteria > Planctomycetota > Planctomycetia > Planctomycetales > Planctomycetaceae > Schlesneria. The sequence goes on along the minus strand of CAIWEX010000560.1, from coordinate 1,280 downwards.
TTGCCGCCTGATGTGGATTGCGGCAGTGCCGAGTTAGTCGTTATCAGAGAATCGAAACCCGTCTCTGGCGAGTCCGCCATTCGCTGGTCCTCGACGAAAACGTGGCGTGGGACTCATTTCATCCAGGGGGGGCGTGACGAGGACTGGCGCACTTTGATTCATTCACTGGTGGAATCGATTGCGGCACCCGAATGGCTGCGTCGGTCACCGCTGTTTTCGACTCTGTCTGAAGCCGATCTGAGAACCTTGCTGAGTGGTATGGAGATCGTCGACTTGTCAGCACGCGATGTGCTGTTTCAGCAGGGAACTCCGTCGGATGGTTTGTTCATCGTCATCAACGGTCGACTGCAGGCCGTCGTTTCCGGGGCGAGCGGGGACCGCGTCGTGGGGGCGATGGGACGAGGGGAGGTCATCGGTGAGATCTCGCTATTGACCGAGGAACCTCGTACCGCAACCGTCAGTGCTCTGCGTGACTCCACGGTTGCAAAACTACCGCTTGCCACATGGAAGCGGTTGTCGCATGCCAAGCCGGAATGGACGATCAACCTGGCTCGAGTCGTCGTCGACAGGCTTAGCGGACAACGGCGACTTGGAACCGCAGCCCAGGCTGTATGTTTCACGGTACAGCCACTCTTTCGCGGAAAACAAGTCACTGATTTCGTGCTGCACTTAGAGTCGTCACTTGCTCAATTGGGACGCTGCTGCGTCATCGACGCTGCCGCAGTCGACCGTCGATTTGGTTTCGGTTCCGCCCGCCTGCAGCGGGGCGAGTCCGGCGAGGCGATGGTTGTCGAATGGTTGCATCGGCAGGAACTCTCCTCTGAATTTATCATTTACGTGTGCGAAGAAACGAACACCCCCTGGACGCAGCGTTGCCTGCGCCAGGCGGATCAGATCCTGCTACTGGCTGACGCCGAGGGGCGCCCCGAGTTGACTGAACTGGAACAGGCCGTATTCGATCCAGCCAGTTCTGTCGCGCAAACCCCTCGGCAACTCGTTCTGCTGCATCCTGCGGACGCAAAATCCGGGCGGGGAACACTCCGGTGGCTCGAGCCTCGCGTGGTGCGGGCGCATCATCATCTTCGCTCAGGAAACACTGAAGATTCTGACCGACTGGCGCGACTGTTGACTCAACGAGCGAATGGAATTGCATTGAGCGGTGGCGGTTCACGCGGAGTGGCTCATGTCGGCGTCCTGCGGGCGATTCGCGAGGCCGGAATTCCGATTGATGTGGTCTATGGAACAAGTGCCGGTGCTGCAATTGCAGCGTTGGTCGGTAT
>CAIWEX010000559.1 GCA_903911795.1 uncultured Schlesneria sp. | reverse complement strand
TTTCTTTGGGCCCCGAAGCAGTCCGCTCCGTGGTAGAGATCAATTCACAGATCTTGACCGCATCGAAGGGGCCAGCCGAAGCGGAAGCGAAGTCGAAAAAGTGGCTGCAGGTTCCTGGCTGGCTGGTGGTGCTGTGTGATCTGGTAGATGATTCATTTCGACGCGAGGAAGACTATGCGGCCTGTTGCTGCATGGTCCAAAATCTTTGCCTGGCGCTCTGGTCCGCTGGAGTCGGGACAAAATGGTCGACGGGCGACGTGACTCGGCATCCTGATTTCTTCCGGTTGCTGAGTGTGGATTCCGCGAAGACTCGTGTGGTTGGGATGGTCTGGTATGGATATCCAGCCGTGGTGCCTGAGCAGACTCGAAAGCCGGTCGCCTCGTTTCTGCGTGAACTTCCCTGAAGGTTTGTCGGGGCATCTGAATGAAAATCACCACCGATCGGGGTGGACTCGGCGAAGAGTGTTGTAGATAGTGAGCACTTTGACTGGTCCGGGACCTCTGACCGTGCCAGACGAAACGACCGAGGTTTCCTTTCAGGTGACCTCGTCCAACACATGTATCACTGTTGAATACCGACACCAACCACAAATTCATCACGACTCATGGCACTTTTGAACCCCGCACTGCTCGCTGGATTGGGATTGGCTGTCATTCCACTCCTGCTGCACTTATTGCTGCGGGCCAAACCGAAACGCCTGATATTTCCCGCCCTGCGGCTGATTCAGCAGCGTCGCCGCCAGAATGTCCGGCGAATGCAGTTGCGTCATTTGTGGCTGCTGCTGCTCCGCATTCTCGCGATTGTGCTGGTCGTTGTGGCTGTCTGTCGTCCCTCCTTGCCTGCCGCCAATTACTCGCTCACGGTCTGGGAATGGGTGAAGCTGATTGCCATTGGTGTCATCGCCGCCGCAGCCTATGTGGGTGTCATGAGATGGTGGCAACGGCAAAGTGTGTCGCACACGGCACTATTGACGCGACGAACCATGTTGCGAGGGGGAATCGGAGCAGTTGCAATCCTGCTGGCGCTCGTTAGCGTGGCCTGGCCCTACGCTCGCCGCGTTTCTGCTGATATCAAGAATCCAGCCCCGCGCGTGGCCGAAAACGTTCCTGTTGCAGCAATTTTTCTGTTCGACACCAGCGCCAGTATGTCCTACAAGCAGTCAAACAAAACACGACTGCGGGCCGCGCAGGAAATGGCGAAGCTGCATCTTGGCCGACTTCCCACCGGAAGCAAAGTTTCGGTCGCTGCCAGCGGAGAAACAGGGCCCGCTGCGTTTTCTTCGGATCTCGTTGCCGCACAGTCCCGGATTGATTCTCTCGACATCAAGTCGACGGGTCTCAATTTGAATGATCGACTGAACGCATTGTTTCAGGTTCACGAAGAAGATCGCCGTCGCATCACAACCGAACAGTCTTCCGTTCCGACCGACAAACGCCAGGATCGGTTTGTTCGCGAAATCTATGTCTTTACAGATCTGTCAAAGTCTGCCTGGCGCGAAGCAAATTCCAGGCAATTGCGTGACGAACTGGAACGACTGAGCTGGATGGGCCTGTATGTGATCGATGTCGGCGAAGAGTCACCGACAAACGTCGCACTCACCGGTCTCAAATTGTCGCGAGAAGCAGTACCTGCGGGGGGAACGATCCGGATCGAAGCGGCAGTTTCGGGGATTGGTCAGGTCAAACCTGATCAAACGGTTGAGTTGTGGCTGAACACCGATAAAAAGGGGACTCAATCGATCAAGCTTGAGCCCGGGGCTGAATCGCGAGTGGCGTTCTTTCCTGTCGATATTCCAGCGGGACCGTTTACTCAGGGGGAATTGCGGCTGGTCGGGTCTGATCCAATGAGTGTCGATGATGTCCTGCATTTCAGTGTTCAGACCATTCCGTCGTTGCGAGTTCTGATGGTGGCCGAACGTCCGGCCATTTCCGAGTACTGGCTGCTGGCTCTTAAGACACTGAATGACGAACATGTCTCCTCATACCAGACAACGTCAGCCACCACAGAACAGTTGGAAACGAAAAACCTGGACGAATTTGATGTGGTTTGCCTGGTGAATGCCAGTCAGCCCTCGGTTGCGGCGTGGACAAAATTGAAGTCCTTTGTCGAAGGGGGGGGCGGGCTGGCTGTCTTTCTCGGCGCAAGTTCATCGGCACTGGCCGGAAACAGTCCCGAACGTATCAACCCCGACAATTATCAGTCCGAAGCCGCGATGGCCATTTTGCCTGCGCGACTGAAAGCGCAGTTGACTCACTCTCCCGCGCGAACGATGGATGTCCGCAAATCACAACATATTTTTCTGAAGCAACTCGACGAATATGGAGCGTTGACCGAACTCGGAATCACGCAAGTCCGTCGTTTCTGGAAAGTAGATCCCGTGGCAGATGCGGCAATCGTCAGTCGCTATGAAGCCGCTGGTGAAGACGATTCGTCGGGGCCCGTTGCCCTGGTGGAGCGACGTGTCGGGCAAGGCCGTGTGATGATGATGACCACGGGTGTTGATGGGATTTCGTGGAACGACCTTCCGTCACTGGAGAGCTGGCTCTACATCGTGTTTGCCGACCAGTTGATGCAATACCTCGCCCTGCAGGCTTCAGGAAAATTCGATCACTTTGTCGGCGACGAAGTCAACTTGCCGCTCGATCGAGATCGTAAGGTCGCCAAGGTGATTGTCAGGTCACCCGACTTCAAGCAAAAGCTGATTGATGTTCCGCCCGAATCGCGAGTTCTCACGCTGCGGGATCAAACGGCAGTCGGTTCGTACAAAGTTGATTCCGTGGATCAATCCCTGGATTATCACAAGGGGTTCAGCCTGAATCTTCCCGCGTCGGAAAGCGATTTGAAGCGATTGGAGACGGCGGATCTGGACGGAATTCTGGGGGAAGGCCGATACAGTGTCAGTCGTGATCCGGCGATCCTGGAGCGAAATGTGGCCGCAGGTCGACTGGGTCAGGAAATGTATGGTATGGTCGTGGCGTTTCTGGTAGCTGTTTTCGCCATGGAACAGTTTACAGCCACGTGGTTTTATCGGACGGATGACGCCTGAATCGTCGAGGACCGGTCGCACCAGCAGTTCACCCTCGCAAAGTCTTTTGATTACCCATGCACATTTCCGTCGAACCCATCTGGCCTTGGCCGCTCGTCATCCTGACGAGTGTGGGATTGATGGCATTGGTCATCGTCACATACCGCGTGCAACTGAAAGCGCTGCCTCCCCTGCTGTCCCGAACGCTGCTCAGCTTAAAGCTGGCCGCAGTCGTGGTTCTGACATTCGCCATGTTGCGTCCGGCGCTGCAGAAATCGGAAACAGACGAATCCGAATTGCAACTAATGATCCTGGCAGATGTCAGCCGCAGTACCAATACGGCGGATATGCCAGGGAAGATGTCACGGTTCCAGGCAATTCGCACGGATATTGAAAAGCTGCAATCGCGGATGAAGTCCTGGACCAAGAAGGTGGACGTCCGCCTGTTTGACTTCGCAAAGGACTTGGCACCGTTTGATCCGGACCTGAAAGAAGGGACGGGCGATCAGACCGCATTTGGGAAGGCGCTGGAAGAAGTGCGCCGTGAGACTCGCAATCGTCGCACAATGGGGGTGTTTATCTTCAGTGATGGTGCCCAGCGTGCGGTTCCTCCGTACGACATCGACCCCAGGACATCTGCTCGCAATCTGGCCGATGATCAGGTGGCCATCTATGGGATCGGCTATGGTGCCTCGTCGCTCTCGTCAGCGTCGCTGGATGTTGGTATCGAAGACTTGGTGATTCCGGATATCGTTTACGAGCGAAGCCGTGTTCCAGTAACGGCGAAACTTCGAACGACGGGTGCTGCCGGACGAAAGATTAAGGTTCAGGTTCTTGTCGAAGACCGGACAGACAAGCGCCTCGATCAGTCAGGCGAAATGAAACCTGCTCAGATGTCGGTGCAAACTCGCCCGGTGCAGGAAATCGAAATCACCAGGGATTCTGAAATCGTCCCGATTGAGCTTTCATTCGAAGCAGGCATCGCCGGAGAACTGAAGGTCGCTGTACGAGCCGAACCTGTTGAAAATGAATTGCTGACGGGAAACAACCAGCGAGAATCGATCATCAGTGTCAAAAAAGGTGGCTTGAAAGTCGCCTACTTTGATCTACCACGGACCGAACAGCGCTGGATCCGTGCCGTGAGTGGGGCAGACAAGATCCAACTCGATTTTCAGGAAATTCGGGGCGGAAAATTTGCCGCACAAACGAAGATCGATCCCTCGTGGTTTCAACCGGGGCGATACGATGTCTACATCATCGGCGATGTGCGGGCCGACGTCTTTGGCCAGGAATTGCTGACACTGCTGGCCAGTCGACTGGACGAAGGGGCCTCACTGCTGATGACCGGCGGCGTGCAGAACTACGCTGTCGGTGGCTACGGATCGACTCCGATTGCGGACTGGATTCCCGTCGAACTCGACCCTGCAGATGCCCGACCGCCCGGCAAGATCAATGTCGGGACTCAATTGATGGGACCTCAGAAGATGATTCCGACGGAGCGCGGACAGCGCGAATACGTCATGCAGATGGGCCCGATCGAAAAGAATCGTGAACTCTGGCTGGCCCTTCCTCCGTTGAAAGGTGCCACAAGACTCAAGCCGGTCAGCGATCTGCTGGAACCCTGGGCGGCGACGCCAGACGGCGTTCCCTTGTTATTTGCGACGACGCGAGGGCGTTCACGTGTTGCGGCATTTGCGGGTGATACGACCTACCTGTGGTGGACACTGGGGGACAGGTCTGAATTGCACCAGCGATTCTGGAGACAATTGATCCTGTGGCTGGCCAAGAAAGAGGCGGACACCGATCAGCCGATCTGGTTGAAAGTCGCCCCTCGAACCTACCCGCCCGGTTCCACTGTCAACTTCACGTTTGGTGCACGTGGCGCAGATGGGGCACCGCTGGACAGCGCCGAATTTCAGGTCAACGTCACCCTTCCGACGGGTGAGAAAGTTGCTGTTGTCCCTCGAAAATCGACGGGAGAACGTGGCCTGGTCGAACACACAGCAGAATTCTTCAAGACCACGGCCCCTGGTGACTACTGGGTGAATGTTTCGGCTCGTTCCAATGGACAGTCGCTCGGATTTGATGCCTACACACGTTTCATCGTGGATGCACGCGATCTGGAACTCGACTATCCGAGTGCCGATTATGAATTCCTCAAGGAACTGTCGTCGATGACGGGCGGCAATTCCCTGAAGCCGGAAGACGTTGGCGAGTTGCTGGATCGTCTCAAGGAGTCAAAAACAGACCTGACTCGAGTTCAATCGGTCACTCTGTGGGACAACTGGGGGTTGTTACTGGTCTTCGTCGGCCTGATGAGTCTGGAATGGTTTCTACGGAAGAGACGCGGGCTTGTTTGATTCCTCAGGAAGACTCGTTCCAATGTGAGCCGAAAAACTGGCAATTTTGAACTGTCAGAAGGGAGTAGTGCGTCGTCACGGCTGAATTTCGGGGGGACGACGGACTTCCAGTCCATCGTGCAATTTCAGATCAACCCGCAAATTATGTCTGGACGACGCCATAGGCTGCGGATACTGCATGCAATCCAAAGTGATGATCATGTTGAAACGCTATCCAATCAAAAGGCCAACAAACATTGGTCAAGGCGTACATTTCTTCGCACGAGTCGCCTTCTGTTTGCTGTGTTTACAGGAGACCGGCGGATTGCAGGCGAGTCTTCCACCGGTGGCAGAAATCGCGGCTGAGATTGCCCGGCAGGATACTGCGTGGGAGGACCTGGAGGTCCGATATCGGTGCCGCACCAGCAGCTTCACGGAAAAGGCCGCATGGGAAGAGCAAACGAATCTGCTGATGACCTGGATACTGACACAACAGGGGTGGCAACGCGTACGGCGTGAGAGCAGGACGGCGTCGGGCGGGACATGGGTAGAGGAGGCGAGCTTCGACGGCGAGTTTTACATGTCGGGAGATTCACAGTCTGTCGGCAGCGGTGCGTTCGGTCATCAGCGCGAGCGTTTCCTGTATAACTCGAATGTGCCGCGCATGTTTGGGCTCACCGTGACTGGCGATGAGTTATCGCAGCCGGTCAGTGCGGCTGAATTCTTGCTGTCGAAGGAGTCAAACGTCGTTCTGGAAGAGTCCGACGGCGGAAATCTGATCGTCGCCAAAGGAGCTGATCCGATGGCAGTCGGAGTGACGCTGGAACTTACTCTCGATCCGAAAATCGGCTTTCGACCGCGGAAACTGGTCATTGCCGACAAGCGGGGACTTCTGTCCGTCTATACCGATTTGGAGTACCAGCAATACACAGGTGCTCAAGGAAAGTTCTGGTTTCCGATCCATGGCGTCTGGAATGGCTTCAGCCCCGACAAAAGGGCAGAAGTCTCTCGTATGACCTATCAGGCGAGCGAAGTGCTGGTCGATACAAGGCCCGCTCGTGACAAGTTTATTCTGACTTATCCGGCAGGGGCCCTGATTCTGAACACGGATACGGGTGACTCATTCTATCTGACCGCCGATTCGAATACCGCTGATGTGCCAGGCTTTGTAGGCAAGCGAATGTCGCTTCCCGATCACGACCGAATTCAGGAAGAATCGGCGAAATCTGTGGTCAGACAGAAGGTATCGTCACGACGACTGTTCCCGTTGGTCGCAATTAATCTACTGGTCGTCGTCGTGGTCGGTGCAATACTGGCTGGCAGGAAATACAAAAATCAATCGTGATGGTGATTGCATTCAATCGAGACGAATTCTTTTCTTGGCAGAGTCTGCTCACGCAGGCATTGCTATGCGTCAGGATTGAACACGCTTCATTCTTCAACGAACGGACTTTCGACCGTGGATGAACGAACACGTCAACAGTTTCACGACCTCGGGATAGAAGTCGACGACAACGGCGATTTTCTGGAAATTGAATCGCGTCGAAAGGCGATTTCCACGGCAAACCGGATCGTGGGAATCGCGATGGTTGTTTGCTTTCTGGCGATCGCGATTCCTGTGACTTCTCCGATAGGTAATAGTGGGCATCCGATCGCTGCGTTGGGTGGACTCGTCTGCATCGGGATTCCATTTGCCATGATGTCGCTTGTTGCTGGAACATTCATTGGCTGGGTTGGCCACCGGATCTGCTGGCACAGTTCGCTGCCAGTGAGTCGCATGGTTATCGCGATGTCCGTCGCATTTGACGTGATGCTGCTGTTCTGGGTGGTCCTGCTGCATCTGCAATTCACTCGATAAGCCCATGTTTGCTCGTTGTTAGCGTACGCAGGAGCCGACCGATGCAATGCGTGAGTGGCAATAAAAGTGGCACGATGGAGATGACGAAACGCGATGAAATCGAGTTCTGGCTATCGACTGCCGTATGGTGTTTGTCCCCATTTGTCGTGGGAATGGCGCTGTACGTGTCGGAAGGCGATATTCAATTTGCTGTTGTTTCCGCAATCTTTATGGGCGGACTTGTCGTCTTTCGCCTGCGAATTGAGCTTCCAAATGAAGTGTCGCGAATTGATTTTGACGAAGGTAGCGTCACGCTTTGCTTGTATTTGTCGCGGCACGTCGTGCAGTTGCCGTATCAACAAATAGCGGCGATTCAAAGTTTCGACTACGCGACGACGACACGTTATTCAATTCACGAAAAAGGAGGACACCGAAGGTGGGAATTCCATGCAGGCACGCCTGAGGAAGATCTCGCATTTGCGACAATCATTAGACTTTGGGAAAATTGCAAGTTGACTCATGGCAATGAAGCAGAACCGCCCAAAGTCGAGGGCGTGTGACGCCGACTGACTGCCACGATATTTCAGGGAAAATCCTATACTGAAAATCAGTGGCCCAAGGATTTCTTCGTCGGACTTTTCATGCCAACGGCTATGAAAGGCTAAACGACCGTCGATTCTTTACAGGCAAACGGGCCGTGGACGACGAACGAGGGGTCTTGATGCGCCTGAAATTGTCTCAATTACCGTTATGGACCACGCTGCTGGCCGTTTTGACGGTATTGATTGTCATCGACCGTCTTTTCGCCGCGTTCATCTTCGCGCCGCTGGCGCAATGGACTCAAGGTGCCATCGGGCTCGACGTGACGGACCCGCAGTTGTTTGACTCCGATGCGTTGTCCGGCATCTGGATGGCTTTGATCGCACTCGCACTGGGGACCTTGCTGCTGGTGATTTCGATCGCTTCGCAAAGCATTCCGAGGTTGATTGACCTGTACCTGGGAAATCGACTCAGCCTGCTTTACATCTGGTTCCTGGTTCTGGGAGCCGCTCATTCGCTGCTGGTCATGCAAACTGCGACGGTTCCCGCTGGCCATTCGATCAAAGTCTGTAACCTGCTGGTTTTGTTGCCGCTCGGCCTACTGATGGTGTTTCCCTATACCTGCCACGTGCTGAAGCAGAGTAAACCCGATCACATTATCAACCAGATTTACCAGCAGATTCAGAGGGCATTTGGCGAACTGGTATCGATTGGCCAGCAATCGGGGAATGATCATCAGCGATCGATTGCGCGGTTACAGAGAACGGTTCTGGAATCATTCAACCAACTTGATGATGTTCTGTCCTACATTACGTTCAAGGGGCCGCGGGCTGAGATTATTTCGTTGCTGGGGCAGGCATTGCGGGAA
>CAIWEX010000558.1 GCA_903911795.1 uncultured Schlesneria sp. | reverse complement strand
TGATATTCCGAAGATTCTCAGGTTCCGCTTATTTGGCGACGACGGATCGAACGGCATCCACCTTTTTCGGTCGGTCAGCAGCCTTCTTCTGAGCTTGCTCTGCCAGAGTGCGACCGGCCTGGATCTGCTGAGCAGTGAACAGAGGGCGTGGATCACCTGGGACTTTTTCGTCCTTCAATTGAGCGATCTTGTCCCAGCTCAATCCATTCGCCAGGTGCCAGGCCGCTGCCTGTTGGGCTTCTCGGTTCGTTCGCGGTGAATAGTCTTCAAGCAACTGCAGCAAGACGGGGTCGGTAGTCAACGAATCCGCTTTGGCCAGTTCATACTTCAAGGCGGCGTTTGGTTCGCGACGTCCGTAGTTCAAACAGACCGAATGAAACGCGAGTTGCACTGTCTTTTCTGGTGGGATTGAAAAGAAATTCAAACCGTTTCCCTGGTTTTGCCCGTTTGGAAAACCATTCCCGTTCTGGAACCCGGCACCGTTGCCGTTCAACGGCCCTGCGTTACCGCCAACGGACTGATTTTGTTGCTGCCCCTGCTGCGGATTCTGTTGCCCATTGCCGATGAAGTTCCCGATGCCCCCAGGTTGCGGCAATCCAAATTGCGGATGAACCTGAACTCCGACTAATCCTGCAGGGACGGATACTGAAAGCGGTTTATCGGTCTTATTCGTGATGAAGATCCGGCCTTCATGAGCGTTCATGGCGACCAGCCGAACGTCAAACTGCCCCTGTTCCTTTCCTTCGAACAGATCAACAACGGGTGCTTCTGGATTCAGCGTCAGTTTGGTGATCGCACCGCGACCGGCTCCCAGAGCCGTGATACCAAGAAAGCAACAGATAGCGACTTGAAAGAGTCTTTTTCGGGACATTGTTCGAGCTCCTGACAGAGATGTGAAATGCTCGTCGTCCAAGCGGGACAGCCCGCTCTGTATCGCTCGTCGAGTCATCTGGAAAGATGGCAAGAATTCGACGAACGACACTAATGATCCTACTACTCACTTCGGCCAGACGCAATTCCGCCTTATCGCCGAAAACCGAAGATGAACAAACTGTCAGTTGAAAAATCCTGGCGGCTAAGTTTAAGCGGATTTCAGAGAGATACACCGGATGTCAGAACTGGTCCGGACATACATTCTGTCACCGACAATCGCGGGATGCGAAAACAGGCCCGAATCGTCCTCGACCACACTCCCCGTCGAAATCGCCTGAAACTTGTCGGCGGTGGCGTCGATCAGCAAGACATCACCGTGAATCCCCATGGCCAGCAGTCGATCACTCGACGCAATCAAGCTGGTGTACTGATGAAACATCTTGTTTTCACCGGACCAGATTGTCTTCAACCCCTTGTTCAGATCCAGGCAATATAGGGCGTCCCAGACGCCAAACAGTCGATCCCCGACCACGACAGGCGAGTGCGTATCGGGAGCCAGGTCATCGTTTTCGGCCAGCGGCTTGTTTATCAGTCGTCCATCAGCGTCGAATGCAAACAGTCGTGTTCCGTTGTTTTCTGACGTGAGAACCAGCTTATCTCGCCACAGCATCGGTGTCGGAACGTTGAAGTCGCGCGGTCGGGCGGGCACATATCGCCAGAGCTTTTCACCGGTTTTGGGGTCCAAGCTGACGAGCGATGTTGCGTCATAGCCTATTACCTGCCGTCGTCCCCCGGCCGTCGTAACAATGAACGAGGCAAATGCTGCGGCGTCCCCCTCAGTCTTCCAGATCACTTTGCCAGTGTCCGGCTCCAATCCTGCAAACCCAGCTTCAGGACCTCCGGGATTCACGATCAGCCGGTCATCAACGACCAATGGCGACGAGGCATGCCCCCAGACCATCTTGCTGGTGACCTGAAAATCCTGACGCAAGTCGCGCTTCCAGACCAGATCGCCTGTGGCAAGCTTCAGACAATGCAGGTGCCCGAACGCTCCCATCAGATAAACGAATTCGCCATGAATCTGCGGCGTTGCCCGGGGCGAGTTTCCATAGTCGAGATCCCCTTTGACGGGGTATGACAGCTTCCAGACTTCGGTTCCGTCGTCTACCGCGAAGCAACGGAAACCATCTGCGGAATCATTCAACTCACGGCCAGATACAATGACGTACTTCGACGTCGCGGCAATACCTCCAACTCCCGTACTTCGCAGCCGCTTTTTCCATAGCGGCGCAAGTTCGGTCGGAAATTTTTCGGGTAGCCAGGCGACATGAGCATCGCGATTTGGGCCGCGCCAGCCGGTCCACTCAACGATTGCGGGTGAGTCTACTTTTTTTTTGAATCGACAGCAGCGATTTCAACGAAGCCTAATTGTGTTTCGAGCGCCTCGCAGAGCTTAGGAGATTCAATCAGATCCAGCAGAATCTCGCGGATGACCGCCTGATCCTTTTCCCCCACGCGTGATGTGGCAAACGCCGTGACAAATGGAACTGGAGCCGTCTTTCCGACAACTCGCAGATCCCCCTTTTGAATGGTTCCACAACCTTCCAGCAACGGTGCAGCGTAACTGCTGATCACGGTTGCTGCTCGTACGTCCGCTCCCAGTTCCAGAATCTTGGTCGCCCCGTCACTACAGGCTGAGCACGTTTCGAGCTTGGCTGGAATGGCAACGCCGTTCTCTTTCAGCAATGCAATCGCCGCTTTGTGTTTTTCGTCGCAATCTTCGGGACCAAAATAGATTTGATAACCCTTCAGATCTGCGACTTTTTTTGCTGGGTCGTTCGCAGGAACCACAATCATTCCATACTGAGTTGTGATGCCATCTTTGCCCGACAATGAGGCGAGTGGTGTGACAGTCGCCTGGATCAACTTGGCATCAAATTCCACGACAGACCGCTTCCCGATAATCAGATCGACCCCATCAGGAAGTTTTCCGGTCTTCGTTGCCCCCACCAGTGTCTCAGAGTAGACCACTTTGACAGGACGCTTCAACCGCTGCGAAATGTGCTTGCCAAGCTCGTTGTATTCGCGTTGGGCGTAGCCCTTCACGCAAGGACACGACAACTCTTTTGAGAGTGGATCCATCACCAGCATCGTTAATTCACTGGCGACACCACTCTTTTCAGCGGCTGATAACACCTGAGACAGTGCGATGGGTGATGTTGCCAGCGCGGTCAAAGCGGTACGTCGATTCATGGCTGTCATGAATTGCTCCAATGGCAATAGTTCAAACGCGTTCGGCGTCGTCGCACGTCATTGGTGACGATGCGACGATCTCAGTTTAACCAACCTGCACACGAAAGGACGGTAGTCAGCAACACGGTGATCAGCGTGTTGTGAGCTTTTTCGTTGTGCTTTCCTCTAGAGCTGGTTTGACAGACTTGATAGCCGCCGCTGGTTTTGCGGCTGCGGGTTTGTCGGATGCGGGCTTATCATCGGTCGGTTTTGCTTCGTCTCCCTTTTCGTCCGCTTTCTCGTCGGCCTTTTTGTCGAGCACCACAATGCGCGATCCTTGCAGGTCGAAGAAGTACGCCTTGTCCCCTACAGGAGAAACCGCGATGGCGACATTCTTGCAGCCGCCACTGACCTTCGCTTGCCCCACAATCCCCAGGAAACTTCCTTCCTTGCTGAATCGCTTGATGTAACCTTCTGACTCTGCCGTGAAGACTTCACCAGCGGAGCCGAAGCAGAGATTCATCGGGTTACAGCAACCACCGAATCCAGCACCGGTCGATCCGTTACGATCCCCTTCGCCCCATTGAGCCAGCTTCTTTCCTTCGCGATCGTACTGAAGGACTCGCTTGCGGCTGTTTTCCGCGACAAAAACGCCCTCTTCGCAGCATCGAATATCCATCTGGCCGCAGCATCCTGACAGTCCAGTGACAATCTGATCGGCCCCTTCGAACTCGTGGCTGGTTCGCCAGATGGCGTAGCCATATCCCTTGGGAACCCCGGAAGCAATAAAGACATCGCGATCTGAGACGGTAAGAGCATTCACAATTTTCAGTCGGCTGGTCGTTTCGGCAATGACCTGATCGACAGTTCGTTCGCCGCGCTGCTTGTAGTACTGCAGCATCGACTTATTCTGGGCTTCCAGATTCTTGACCTGCATTTCCAGCGTACGGACTTTACGCTTGTCGGCCGCCTTACGTTCTTCTTCTGGAATCTTGTCGAGCTTTTCTTTCAGTTCGGCCAACTGCTTTCTCTGTGCGTCCACATTGACATCAAGCTGCTTCCGCTGTTCTTCGTATTGTTCCTTTTCCTCTTCCAGTTGAGCTTCGGCTTCTTCTTTCATTTTGGCCGAGTTCTTGAGCAGCGCTGCGATATGCGGGGCATCGGACGAAGTGAGTAACTTTCCTTCGGAATCAAACTTGGCGATCTTTCCGTTTCCTGCCACGAAGATATTGCCATTGGGAGCAGCAGCGATCGCCTGGACAGCGAAGTCAACACTCCACTGGCGAAGTTCCTTGCCATCCGCATCATGAACGCGAATTTCGGCGGAATTGTTCTTACCTTCCAAACTCGCTCCATAGGGTCGCGGTGGAGCAACCACGGCGAAGATGACCCCTTCCTTGTTCAGGCAGAAC
>CAIWEX010000557.1 GCA_903911795.1 uncultured Schlesneria sp. | reverse complement strand
GGCACTGGGTTTCGTCGACATCAATGACGATATTCTCGCCTTCAAGATGAGCACCGACGATAGTTCGTTTGCGTGTCAGATCCCCTTTGCCGGAAACTCGTTGACCTCGATCCAGGCCATCCACATCGAGCCCTTCAGACTCGACAGCGCGGGTAATGTCATTCCGCCGCGCGGTGTTATTGCGATTCTTGCGAAAGTCGACTCGCAGTTTGTTCTTGGCCTGTTTTTTCGGCACGTCGGCAATGTTCCTTTGAGCAGCGTACGTCTGTTCATGCATCCACCGGATTTGCAATCGCATCCGAATTTTGAAGCATGCGATCCTGTTGAACCGGCTGTCCGTCAGCTCTTTGGTCGCGTGAATTCAATCAATCGATCACAAAGTTGTGCGGCTCGTCCTTGATCAATCGCGGCGGACGCCAGCACGACTCCTTCTTCGATTGTGGAGGCTCTGTTCGCTGCCAGCAAGCCCGCCCCGGCATTTGCCACGACGATATCGCGTGCGGGACCATGCTCACCCGACAAGACTCGACGAATCACTGCTGCGCTTTCTGCAGCGTTGGTGACCTTCAAATCTTCAACACGGCAGGTTGGCAAACCCATGGTGGCCACCGTCCAGATGTGTTTCTGGACGCCACTGGTCGAGACTTCGAAGACAGTCGTTTCACCCCACAAACTGACTTCGTCCAGTTCATCGTTTCCACAAACCACCAAAGCGCGGTTCGCCTGCAGTTGATGCAGAGCATTTGCCAGTTTCTCGGCAGCGGCAGTCCGGCTGGCTCCCACGATTTGAAACGCGGCACGCGCGGGATTGGTCAGTGGACCGAGCATATTGAAAATGGTGCGGAACCCGAGCTGCTTTCGCACGGGGGCTGCATACTTCATGGCCTGGTGCAGCAACGGTGCGAAGCAGAACCCGATCCCCACTGTGTCGACGGAATCGGCGACCTGAGCAGGTGACAACTGGAGGTTAACCCCCAAAGCTTCTAAGACATCAGCAGAACCACTGCTGCTGGAGACACTGCGATTGCCGTGTTTTGCGACCGGCTGCCCGGCTGCCGCAGCTACCAGTGCAGCCGCGGTGCTGATGTTAAACGTGTGTAAAGCATCACCACCAGTGCCGCAGGTGTCGAGTAGATTTTCCGTCTGGCACGGAATCAATGTCGCCCGTTCCCGCATAGCCTGAGCGGCCCCGACCAGTTCTTCAACAGTCTCGCCTCGACAACGGAGCGCCGTCAGCAAGGAAGCAATTTCGACTTCAGTCGACCGACCATCCATGATCGCCCCGACAGCAGCCCGCATCGAGTCGACATCGAGATCACGCCCCTCCAGCAATTCCGAAAGAGCCTTCCGCAATTCCTCGATCATGTCAGCGTGATCCTTCGTTTAATTCGTGGCACATTGGCAAGTAGCCATGTCCCTTGCTCGGACCGAATGCCATTTCGACTCCCAGCCACGAGCCACCAGCCACCAAGAACCAAGAACAGAACCAAGAACCAAGCCCATATCAATTATTCCGCATCTGCCCCGGGTACTGGTTCTGGCAGAAAGAAGCTCAGGGTGACGCCGCAAACGTAGACGAACAGGGCAACTCCTGCGGCTGTGTAAGCAAACTTCATCGGAGCAGATCCGCCCGGAGTGATATCCAGTCCCGCGATCGTTGCTGTGACCCAGGCGAACGACGTTCCCAGCATCCGACCACCAATATTTGCCGCGAAACTTTCACCCGTTCCCCGCAGGTGAACAGGGTAGACTTGAGGCAGATAATTTCCCCAGAAGCTGAACTGAGCGACTGTAAACAGTCCGGCAATCAAGACACCGAGTGACATTGTGGTCACCGGCAGCTTACCTAGCAGAATCCAGTCCAGATTGATCACGAAGAACGTCCGGTTCTCGACGGCCAGGAACAACGCGAAAATCGCCGGCATGAGCAGCAGGCCAGGAACCTGGAAGACTCGCAACAGGTTTCGACGGCTGGCAATTCGCACTGCCAGAACAGCCAGCAGAAACCGTCCGAGCAATCCGCCGATTTCCTGCATTTTCGTGTACTGTGATGCGACCTTCCCTTCGATCTCGCGAGTTTTCCCCATCTTCTTTTTCTTGGCTGCAACTTCGTCCTTGGGAAGTTCCAGCTTTTCGATTTCAGCAGCAACGGTTGCTTTCACGTCAGCCAGACCGGGAACAATCTGCGGCAGTTGCTGAATCGCACCAAAAGCAGCTCCATAGCTGCAGGCAAACATCAAAGCCGTGACGATGGTCGTCTTGCGCAGTTGGGGCGAGAAGAGTTCCGCAATGCTGGGCCGACGTAACGTTCCGGCAATTCGCTTCTGTTCCCACGCAGGTGATTCGGGTAGGAATGGACGAATCAGGATCAGGGGGATCGCCGGGAGCAATCCGGACATGAGCGTATAACGCCATGCGGCGTGCTGGTTCTCAGGAGCGATTCCACCCAGTCCTGCCATGAATCCTGGGACCACGATTGAGAACCAGGTACTTCCGTAGGTGCTGGAAAGCTCAAACGCAATTGCGACCAGCAATCCACCGATCGACGAAAACGCTTGAGTGTAACCCAGCACGTTTTCACGTTGATGCGGGTTCGGGAAGAGTTCTGCCAACCAGGCGACCGCCGCCACGAATTCGATGCAGACCCCAATGAACGTCGTGCATCGCAGGAACAGCAGCATCCAGATATTTGTCGAATAACCTGCCGCAAAAGCCGAGAACGCGTACAGCAGGATGCTCCAGGTCAGAACACGACGGCGGCCAAGACGATCTGTCAAATAACCACCGAGCAACCCGAAGAAACCACCGGCAAACGCGGGAATGTAGAACAGGCGACCAACCCACATCTGAAATTCTGGAGTCCCCGGTTGAAAACCTGTCAGTTCCAGCAATGCCGGACGCAGGATCAATGGGAGCATCAGCAATTCATAAATGTCGAAGGCGAAACCAATCGAGGCAATGACGCAAATCAGCCATTGTGTCGACGTCAGGCCTTTCGCTTCAGCAGGGGACGGCAGCGACATGCAGAACTCCAGGAGCGTTTTCGAGGAAGGATTCAGGCAGGTGAGATTCAAAAATCAGCGGAAAGCAGTGTAAGCAGCGTTCCGATGGGGAGCAACCATCAATTCCCATCAACCCATTCCGAGAGGATGGCCAGACTCGAACGGCTGCTGTGATGTCACTTTCGGAACCGGATCCCGGCAAATTCACGGATTCGATTTGAAATCGCGGGTTCGACCGGCAGGCGCTCCATGGAACTGGCACCGTAGAATCCCACAATTCCTTCGGTGTGATCGAGAATGTATTGGGCGTCTTCCGGTTCCGCGATCGGACCGCCGTGGCAAAGGACCAGAATGTCGGGCTTGATTCGCTTCGCGGCATCGTGCATCGACTGACATCGACGAGCGGACTCTTCGAGCGTCACGGCTGTGGAGGCGCCGATCATCCCTTTCGTCGTGAGTCCCATATGCGGAATCAGGATATCGGCACCGGCAGCGGCCATTGCGGCGGCTTCGTCATCGTTGAAACAATACGGGGTCGTCAGCAGGCCGAGTTCCCCGGCCATGCGAATCATGTCGACTTCCAACCCGTAGCCCATCCCTGTTTCTTCCAGATTGACCCGGAAATTTCCGTCGAACAGTCCAACGGTCGGGAAGTTTTGCACTCCAGAAAATCCCGCACTTTGAACCTCTTTCAGAAACAGTGGCATCAGGCGAAACGGGTCCGTTCCGCAGACTCCTGCCAAAACCGGGGTCTTTGTTGCGACCGGTAAAACTTCGCGAGCCATATCCATCACGATGGCGTTGGCATCGCCGTAGGGCATCATCCCTGCCAGCGAGCCTCGGCCCGCCATTCGAAACCGCCCGGAATTGTAAATGACAATCAGATCAATTCCACCTGCTTCTTCCAGCTTGGCGGAGAGCCCTGTCCCTGCCCCTCCACCGATGATCGGCTGGCCTGCGGCAACTTTGGCTCGCAGTCGGTTCAGAATATCATCGCGTCGAAATGGACTCATGCTGCGACTTTCAAGAGACACGTTGAATTTCTGGTTCGCTCAGCTTCGTTCGTCTTTGATGTCGCTGCTGTTGAATCGGACATCGACAAGAGTCGTCACGCCCCGTTCCGACTGCCGGTTGTACCCCTTGCGAAATTGAAATCGCCAGACAAGCGAACCGGACAACGAACGAGCGTCTTCTTCAGAGGGGATAAAAGTTTCCACATTTTCACCGGGGCTCAACTCGCGATTCAGGTTCTGGCCAGCAATTCGAAATTCGCTGTGAATTGGCATGTCGAAGAAAAAGTACCGCGTGGCCTTGGGATCTTTGCGATTCGCTTCCAGTGACAAAAACCCGTTCGCCTGAATGATGCGGCCCATGTCGATCGAGCGCCGCGTGAACAGGACCCAGGGGTCGAGCGGGACGAATGTCTGGTCACGTGAAACATTCTCAAACTTCACCCACAGTTTCAGCACGGGTTCCGAAGGATCGCGGGCCATTCCTGCCTGCCCCGTGTAGTGTTCAAATTTCAACGGGCCCCGTGTCACCTTGACCGGTGTCACTCGAACACTGCCGAAACGCTGAGAATCTCCCAGCGAAAGGACATGTCCCGAGGGGAGATTGTTACTGGCAGGATTGAACTGCCAACTGATATCGCCGTTCTTGTTGGTAGGCGGCCGCATGTCCGGCAAACTTTCCAGCGCACTGATCCTGCCGAAAACCAGCATGTAGACCAGCACAATCGTCACGGCACTGGCATAACTTCCCACCACGATCAGAAGGATCGTCAGGAATTTCAGGCGTGCCGCGATTTCATTCTCAGCGAACTCAGCCGCATCCTCGGCCACCGTACGCGATGGAATCGGGCCTTGTGACGTAGGTGCTGCAGCCACCGGGGCCGCTGCTGTACCTGATGCAACGGGAGCGGCACCAAATGTCACGGTACTGGCCATGTTCGTTGGCGCAGCGCCGAAAACAGGTGCCGCAGGTGCGGCACCGAAGACTGCCGGGGTTGAAGCTGGTGCAGGTGCAGCTCCAAAAACTGGCGTTGCAGGTGCGGCACCAAAAACCGGAGCCACCGGGGCAGCACTAAAAACGGCCGGTACGGCCTCAAACGCAGCCGGTGTTGGAACCGGTGGCATCACCGACGTGGCGTCGGTGGAACCCGCGTCCGCGGCGAATGTTCCGAACACGAGTGGCTGCGAGGCAGAGACATCAAATTGGATCGCTGGTGCAGGCGTCGTTGCTGGATCGGACGGCGGAGCCTCAGCAAATGTCACCGTTTGTTCCAGCGCCGCTGCCGAAGTCGCCGTGTCATCACGTTCCATCAACGGCGAGGTAAACAGCGGCTGCGGTGGCGTTGACGGCTGTTGCTCAATCGTTGTTTCTGACTTTGCAGCGGCCTGCTCGGCATCACTGGAAAGAAACAAGTTTGGAGCACTGTGCCAGCCGATCTGCCCTGGATTCGCACTGAAATCGTCAGCGCTGCCGAAAAAGACGCTGGGATCTTCCGGGGTTGCCGGGATCGGGCTGGTCTGTGCACCCGCTGATTGCGGAATCATCGCCGGTTGCTCGACAGCCGGTGCCGGTTGAGAAACGGCAACCTCAGGTGGGACTGGGGCGGGGACTGGTTCCGGCGTCGGTGGTACGACCGCCGGTGCGGGTTCCGGAGCCGGCGCTGGAATCGAGAGGTGAGTCCCGCAGTGAGGGCACGCGACAACTACTCCTAACGTTTCCACGAGCAGCCGACCCTGGCATTGCCCACAACTGACTTCCGTCGCCATACACGCACCTGTCTGACAAAAAGAATCACTTCGGCCGGTCAACGCTCAAAACGGCATTGAACTCAGACACTCCCACTCAGAATCGAGCCAATTCCGCCCATGCGATTGTGACGGGACTTCCGTGCCGTTGCAAACCGTCAGACTCCCCCCATTTCATAACTCCCAGAACCGGGCACCCTCCCCGTGACTCAATTTCGGCTGCGTTCGATTCGGCCAGCGAGTAATCGTCGCCCGGATGGCTCTGGTTCAAGACAACCCCGGCAATCATCAATCCACGGTGTTTTGCTGCTTCAATCGTGAGCAGAGTATGATTAATCGTTCCCAATCCGCAGCGAGCGACGATCACCAGCGGGAACCCGATTTCTCTGGCCAAATCTGCGATAAATTCGCCCGAAGAAACGGGGGCAAGCAAGCCTCCCGCTCCCTCAACAAGCAGCAGATCGACACGGCCACTCCACCAGCGCGCCCCCTCAACGGCTTTTCTGAAATCGACTTCGCGTCCTTCCAGACGAGCTGCCAATGGTGGAGCCAGCGGGGCCAGAAACCGTTGCGGCGAGATCTTGTCGTCGGACCAGGTTTCGTCCAACGCACCGCGCAGCCGTTCGATGTCGTCCCAGCGAACCGTTTTGTCCGGTTCCTGAATTGCCCCCGAGCAGACAGGTTTATACGCACCCGCTTTTGTCCCGCGGGCTGACAATTCACGGAGAATCCGAACGGCGACATGAGTCTTACCCACGGCAGTATCGGTGCCAGTCACGAACAAACCATGAGTTACGACGTCCGAGTTCAACGCAAACGATCCTGAAGCAATGACGGAAAAATGGGGCTCGTTTAAAACAAGTATCCCGAGGAATCACGCGAAGCGGAACAACAGCCGGAATCGGACAAGTCCCCTAAAACTACGTAGCCAGAACCTGCGGCGAATTGACCGACGATTTCTGGGGCTCTACACTGACAGTCGCTCGACACGGCGTCAATCCCCGTGCGAAGCTATTGCATCAACGCCGCACGGCGTGCATTTTCGCTTGCTGATCGACATCTGGAGGAATCCTATGCGACCGATTTTGTCGCCCACACGCTGGTTACCACGTGCTCGTTCCTTTGCAGGCAGTCTTTTGCCATTGACGGCGCTCCTGGCCTATTCGCTGACAGCGAATTCGGCCTGGGCTCAGGCACCGGCCAAGCCGTCGAGTCACGACACATCTGTCGTGACAAAAGATGGCGTCGAAATCAAGATGACGTACTTCAAATCCACGGCGGGACAAGACGCTCCCGTGGTCGTGTTGCTTCCCAGCAAGAGTGGCAATCGCCTTGCCTGGAAGTCGTTTGCTGAGCAGCTCCAGAAAGTAGAATTTGCCGTCATCACGGTCGATCTCCGTAACCACGGGGAAAGCAACGTCGGGGGCAAGAAGCACGAAGGTCCTTTCAAAGCAAAAGACTACGTCGGAATGATGCTCGATCTGGATGCCGTCAAGAAATTCATCTTCGAGGAACACCAGAACAAACAGTTGAATATGAACAAGCTGGGAATTGTTGCTGCGGATACCAGCGCACCAGTGGCTGTCGTATTTACGGAAGTCGACTGGAGTAAGCTTCCCTACGACGACGCCCCGACTCCGGCCCAGTCTACGCCGCGTGGTCAGGATGTTCGGGCACTGGCACTGCTGTCGCCGGAAGAAAATGCCGCAGGCCTTCCCACAAACAAAGCCTATGCCATGATTCGCGGAATGAAGGGCCCTGTTCTGATTGCTGCAGGAGCGAAGAATGCGACGGACGCAGCCGCCGCCAAAAAGATCCATGACATCCTCGCCCCGAAAAAAGAGGGATTCGACATGATGTATCTGGAACTTTATGACACCAAGCTTCGCGGAACCGATCTGATTGGCAAGCAGCTCAAGACAGAACAGCACCTGTTTAACTTCCTCGTCAAGCACGTCAAGGAACTCAAGAGCGAATGGCGTGACAGAAAGAGCAAGCTCAACTAGGCAGGGTTGTGAGTATGAGGGTGTTTTGACTCCAAGAGACGATCGGCGGCGGGCGAACCGTGCCAGAACCGAAAGTGGCTGATCGTTGCCAGGACGAACAGCGTCCCGATACTGATTCCCAGCCCGAGCCAGAAACTGACTGGCCGATAGGCCCATTTCACCGTATGTTTCCCCGGCGGAACTTCAATCACACGAAACGCGCCTGATGTGACAAACTCGGTGTACTGATCATCAATTTCTGCCTGCCATC
>CAIWEX010000556.1 GCA_903911795.1 uncultured Schlesneria sp. | reverse complement strand
CCGAACTCGGCTGTCCGCCCACATTGGCTCATCAATTATTGACCGAAGCCGCTCTCGATTCGGGACTGTCGCCGAGTGACACACGACGCGAGATCGACTGCGGACTACAACACATACGAAAGCCCACTAAATCATGAAAACCAATTACCAGCCCGCCGGAGATGTCCTCGACCGCTGGCGCGATGATGTGTTATCGGGCACGCCGCCGACGTTCTACCCGATCGGCGCCGGTGAACTGGAGCGGATTGAAATTGGTCCAGGCTTGGTAACGTTGCTGGGGGGCGGACCTGGAAGCGGCAAGACAGCATTCGTCATGCAAGGAGTCGTTGATGCGCTGCGGTTGACGCCGACATTGCGGGCGCTGATCTGCAATATCGAAATGCCGCCCTCCGTATTACTTGACCGGCAACTCGCCCGGTTGTCGGGTGTGGACCTGACGACGATCCGTTACCGCCAGGTGGCCGAAGAGCATGCTGAGCGAATTGACGTGGGTCTATCGGCACTCACTGACGTGTGCGAACGACTGGCGTTCGTGCGGCCCCCTTTCACGCTGAAGAACGTGGCCGCCGCTGCAGATGACTTCGATGCCGGGTTGATTGTGCTGGACTACATCCAGCGGATTCAGCCTCCCGGGGAACACGGGGACAAGCGTCATGCCGTCGATGCCACGATGAATTATCTGCGGGAGTTTGCCGATGCGGGAATCGCCGTCATCGTGGTGTCGGCCGTTGGACGTTCCAAGGACAGTAGGGGCCGGTCGAGCTACTCGGGCGAGGGGCTGTCGCTGGCCTCGTTCCGCGAATCCAGCGAACTGGAATTCGGAGCCGACGACGCCTTCATCCTGACACCCGACACTACAAATGAAGCGGATGTCATCCTGCGGCACCTGAAGAGTCGGAACGGCGAATGCCGCGATCTGCAGATGATGTTTGACAGGCCGCTGCAGCGGTTTATTCCGGTGGAGGATCCGCTTGAAGCCGACAGATCGCAATCCGACGTCCGGAACTCGATTTCCACAGCATGGGGGCACCCATGAGTGACACACAAGTTCCGATGCGGTTGCAGGGTTGTCAGGTTCTGCCACCCGCCCAATCCCGGCCTGCCGAAAAGGCTAAGCCAGCTGAAAAGCAGAAGCGAACGGCTGCAACGTCGAACCGCTTTCGCGAACTGAATGCGTATGTTGACCGTACGATGGAGGATCTGCCTCGAGCGGAGGCATTGACGTGGCTGGTGTTGTGGCGCGACACGAAGGGCGGGACCGCGAAAACGTCAATGGAGGACATTGCCCGACGAATTGGGGCAACCAAACGGGCGGTCGTCACTGCGGTGGACAATCTGCAAAAACGGGGATTGTTGACTCTGGTCTTTAAGGGAGGAATCAACCGGGGACCATCCATCTATCGGGTGCGACCGGTCGCTGAATCGACTGGCTGACTGGTGAAGTGGGCTTCACGTTAACTGGTGAAATCTCCTGCAATTTACCGGTGAAGTGGGCTTCACCCATCCCATAAGGAGACCATAAGTGTGTCACCCATTGAGAGGGTGACACAGAAACAGAAGATTGATCGTTCGTTCGTCAAGTTGTACTATGTGCTACACAATGCCAACCAATCAACCGATCGCTGACGCCTTGAAAGCTGCCATCACCGCAAGCGGCTTACCGTTCCTCACCCTGGAACAACGAACCGGAGTCACACGCCAAAGCCTAATGTCGTTCGTCAAAGGTGAGCGGACACTGCGGCTGGACGTGGCCGACAAGCT
>CAIWEX010000555.1 GCA_903911795.1 uncultured Schlesneria sp. | reverse complement strand
CTCCCGCTTCGGCTACCGGGGTCGCAGCGCGACGAGAAGCTTGCAGTGCGGCACGCCACATTTGCAAATTGACTTCATCACGCCGAGTAGAATGCGGTGCGGTCTTCGGGCGGTATTCCCGTGTCTTAAGCTGCGTATCATTTGATGCTTCTGGACCGCGTTTTCCCGCTCCTGATCAGGGATCGTGTCGTTTCGCTTGGGATGAAACCACATTCCACGGAACTACGCGGCCTGTCCAATGGAATCACCAGCGTGATGCAGCCGGAAATCGTTTCGATGCGGCCATTCTCGTAAACGAATGGCTTGTATTTCTCTACTCGATTGAGGATTGTCTGAAGCCGCGTCCTGTGTTACTCGTTTGTTGACGGAGTCGTGGTAAACCTTGCCCAAAAGGTGTAGGTCAAGCTGAGCCTGACGGGATCAGAACTGGACGCCCAACACGGTGTCGTCAGGCATAGCCTGACCTACTGAACTCAAATCGACAGATACTGCTGAACGGCCAGAAACCTTTTTGCACCTACGGAACCCACTATGCAGCCTACGTTCTCAATAGCGCATGGCCACTTGTCGCGTCGTACATTCCTGCGCGGCACTGGTGTGGCAATGGCGCTCCCATTCCTGGATGCGATGGTGCCAGCACGGGCAAACGAGGCCGGAAAGATTCCGCGGCGGATGATTGCTATCGAAACGAACATGGGAATCTTGCCGCAGCACTTCTTTCCCGAGCAGGCTGGGCGGGATTATGTGTTGTCCCCCTATCTTCAGAAGCTGGCCGAGAACCGTCAGGATTTGACAGTATTCTCGGGGACCAGTCATCCAGGCGTTGACGGAGCGCACTCTGCTGAGAAGTGCTTCTTGACG
This sequence comes from uncultured Schlesneria sp., assembly GCA_903911795.1. Lineage (GTDB taxonomy): Bacteria > Planctomycetota > Planctomycetia > Planctomycetales > Planctomycetaceae > Schlesneria. The sequence continues at coordinate 3,652 of CAIWEX010000555.1, read as the reverse complement.
GGGACACCCCATCCGGGCGCTGGAGGTTTTCGTAATACAATCTCGCTCGACCAGTATGCGGCCGAGCACATCGGCAACGCCACCCGCTACCCTTCGCTGGTCCTGGCGAATTCGAACGAGGGGTCGACGTTGAGCTACACCCGTAGCGGGGCTCCCATTCCGTCCGAAAAAAGCCCCAGGAAGCTGTTCCAGAAGCTTTTCGTTCAGGGAAGTCGCGACGAGGTCGCTGCGAATGTCGAAGCCATTCAGCAGGGACGTAGCTTGCTGGATTTTGTCGGAGCGCAATCCAAACGACTCAATCGATCGCTCTCGACGGGCGATCAGCAGCGAATGGACCAGTATTTCACTGCGGTCCGCGAACTGGAGCAGCGACTGCAGAGTTCCGAGGTTTGGGAACACAGGCCCAAGCCTGCTGTGAAGGCGCAACCCCCTGAAGACATCGACGAAGCGATCAAGTTTGTCGAGCGGACACGCCTGTTTTTTGATGTGATCAAGCTCGCGATTGAAACCGACTCGACCCGGCTGATCTCACTGTTCATTGACACGACGGTGATCCACAACATCACCCACCACGGCAACCGCCCGGAAGTCCTCGATGAACTTCGCAAGCACGAGGAAGCGCAGTTCGATGTTCTCGGTCGCTTCCTGAAGTCGCTCAGCGAAGCAAAAGAGGAAGGGCAATCGCTTCTCGATCGGACAATGGTGCTCTACGGCACTTGTATGGGGAGTGCCAATTCGCACTCCAACGTCAACCTGCCGGTGCTTCTGGCGGGGGGCGGTTTCAAGCATGGCCAGCACCTGGCCTTTGACACCACAAACAATTATCCACTGACAAACCTGTTTGTCTCGATGTTGCAGCGGCTGGGTATCGAAACTCAGGAATTCTCGACTGGTAAAGGGACCTTCCGGGGTCTCGAACTGGCGTGAGTCTTTGCTTTCTCAACCCGAAGTCAGCGACCCCACCGAGTTCAGCTCGGTGGTTTACAGGCCTTCGCTCAAGGTGACGCAGTATTGCAGGTGAAGGGCAACGTAGTGCAAAAGCCCTATTTCCACCGAGGCAAGCTCGGTGGGGAGGGCGGAATTCGCTTGACTAAGTTCTCAATGATCAGCCACTGGGGAATGTTTTGATGTCTGGATGCCAAGTCATCGTCCTGTCACTTCTGCTTGTCGCCGACAGTGCCGCAGCGCCGCAACCGACCGGGCTCTTCGACAAATACTGTTTCGAATGCCACTCTGCGCAGAATCGCGAGGGAGGTCTGGATCTGGCGACGCTGCCGGTCGACTTGGCCAACGCCCAGAATTTCGCCAGATGGGTCAAGGTCCACGATCGGATCTCGTCGGGAGAGATGCCGCCGAAGAAGCAGGATCGCCTCCCCATCGCAGATAAGGCGGCCATGACAGGATGGATCAAGACATCGCTCGTTAGTGTAGAACGTAACCGCCTCAGAACGGAACCGCGAACAGGCGTGCGACGCCTGACCCGGACCGAGTACGAGAACACGATGCGAGATCTGTTCGACATGCCTGGAATCGTTCTTCGGGACGACCTGCCCGAAGACGGAACGGCCCATGGCTTTGATACCAACAGCGATGCCCTTGAGATTTCACACGTGAACCTGGCCAAATACATGGAGGCGGCAGATCGGGTGCTGGACATCGCGATTGTGACCCAACCCGCTCCACCCGCGCGTCAGATACATCGGGTCTCCGTGGCGTGCGAAGCCAGTCCGCTGGGGGCGTGCATCCTTGAAGGGGACGGAGTCATGCTGCGCAACAAACAGCCCGATCCGAACTACCCGCCAGCCGGCAAGCATCGGCACCTCGACTATGGCGCGCACCTGGCGCTGGGAATGCATCTGGAGACTTCGCCCGGGACGAGTGTCGGCGTGTTCCGTCACGAGGACGATTCGTTCCGGCCGTCGTTTGCTGAGTATGTCACGATCTATCCCGGACGCTACCGCATCAAGACCGCGTTCTGGAGCTTCCACTGGGACAAGGGGAAGGTTCTTCCGTCGCCAAGAACTCAGACCGCACGATTGGATGTGTGGCACATCACCGGCGACGGACGTGGCACGGGGCACCCGAGCAGCCTGCTCGGTTATTTCGATGCCCCCTCGTTGAAGGAACAGACGTACGAGTTTGTCCGGTGGCTGAACAACGCGGACTCGTTTGGATTCAACTATACGGATTCTCATGTTGGCCACGAAATCCGCGGTGGCAAGGACCGTTTGATGGGTTGGAGCGGACCTGGACTAGCTGTCGATCATCTGGAAATCGATGGCCCGATCCACGACCAATGGCCTCCCGTCGCTCACAGACGCTTGTTTGACGACCTCCCGCTTGTCGAATTCAAACCTGACGAGAATCCCGGCGTGCGGCCACCGCGACATCGTGAGTGGACTCAAAGATTTAATGCCCGTAACAAGGCAGAACCGCCTCCTCAGACGCTGAAGGTTTGGACCGTCAAGAGTGAGAGTCCTGTTGCCGAAGCGGACCGATTGCTCGCTCGTTTCTTGCCACGGGCGTTTCGCCGGCCTGTGCCAGCCGAAGTCCGTCGAGATTACGTTGCCATGGTGGAAGAGCGACTCAAGGCTGGGGATTGCTTCGAGACTGCCATGCGCCGGGCCTACCGTGCGGCCCTTTGTTCGCCGGACTTTCTCTATCATGTCGAAGCAACGGCCTCTGGAACGGAGAGTGCGGGTGGGATGCAGGCGGCTCGCGTGGACGATCATGCCTTGGCGGCCCGGCTGTCGTATTTTTTCTTGAACTCGATGCCCGACGACCGACTCACCGAACTAGCGACGAACGGGACGCTCAAACAGCCCCAGGTTCTGAAGTCGGAGGTTGAGCGTCTGCTGCGCGCCCCGGCCGCACAGCGGTTCCGGGACGACTTTCTTGGGCAGTGGCTGAAGTTGCGCAAGATCGCGGCTAACGATCCCGATCCCAAGCTTTATGGCGGGTTCCGTATCGTCTTGCAGGACGCCATGGTCGCTGAGACTCGGGCCTACTTCCAGGAGTTGCTCGACAAGGACCTGGGAGCCAGCTATCTCGTCAAATCCAATTTCGCGATGCTAAACGATCGTCTGGCGGCTCATTATGGCATCGCTGGAGTGAGTGGTTGTGAAATGCGTCGCGTCGAACTGCCGAAGGAATCACCGCGCGGCCCCTTTCTGACTCAGGCGGCCATTCTCAAGATCACCGCCAACGGCACCACCACATCCCCAGTGGTCCGGGGCGCATTCGTGATGGATCGCCTGCTTGGACTACCACCTGAACCACCTCCGGCAAACGTGCCAGCCGTTGAGCCTGACGTGCGCGGTGCCACGACCATTCGCGAACAACTTGCTCGACATCGGGACAACGCGTCCTGTGCGTCGTGTCATGCGAAGATCGACCCGCCGGGCTTCGCTCTTGAGTCGTTTGACGTCATCGGGGGCCAACGCGAGAAGTATCGGACGATCACAGACGTCAAGCCGCCCGTCGACCCGTCGGGCTTCCTGTGGGATGGGCGACCGTTCAAAAACATTCAGGAATTCCAGGCGATGGTCGCTGCCGATTCGGAGCAACTCCTGCGCAACATGGCGGAACGATTTGCAGTTTATTCGATTGGGCGTGGCCTGCTTTTCAGCGACCGCGACGCCATCGCATCGAT
>CAIWEX010000554.1 GCA_903911795.1 uncultured Schlesneria sp. | reverse complement strand
TGTGATAGTCCAAATCCCTGGCCTGCCTTGCTCGGCTCATTTGTCCATACGGGGGGTGACGGCGCGGTCCCTTCGATGAGTGTCCGGATTTTCGATTGGTCCAGTTCAAGAATGGAAAGCTGCGAGACAACTCCGTTGCCTGTCAGCGCACAACGTTTTACATCCATAACAGATGGAGCCGAATTCAACTGCGTGAAATCGGCTATGGAAGCGGTGAAGGACTGAACTTCCGCTATTGTCTCTTCAGGTAGAACGAATTCTTGCGCGCATGCCCCGCATTTCCATTTTGGTATTTTGGTGACCCGTTCTCGGATATCTGTTGACTGACAATCCGGGCATCGGTAATGGATTTTTACGTCGTTGGCTTGGGTAATCCCGGCTACTCTCCCTACACCAAGTATTTCATTCTCCTTTCGGAGCACAACAAGATCGCCGGTATCCAGTCGTTTGTGGTTGGGGACCAGGCTGTCGTAGTGATACGACTCGCCGGTCTTGTCTCTGTAACCGTCGATGCCCTTTGAGATACGCGTCTCGTCCGACTTTTCAAGCAGTAGCCAATATCGACCGCTCATCACTTCTTTCGGGTAACAGAGTTCATGCGTTTTGGATGCTCGCTACAACATGGTACGCGGACGGATGAGGAATGAATACCATTCCCCATGGCAGTCGCCGCAACAACCGACACAAGTTACAGAAATCGTCACCCGGCTGCCAAATCGGCCCATAAGCTGAGTCGCAGGACTCAATTTCCTCGCGAAGTCTCCAGAGTGAAGTGGCACTTCCGATAATTAAAGAAAATCAGAACCCCCGGTCGCGAGAGTTCCGCGACCGGGGGAAGTGCAAAGGCCAGCAACAGAATTCAGCCCTGCCACGCAGCGCACCGCTGGCGATACGGACACGACGGGCAGTTCATGAGCGAAGGAACGGGATAGAAGTTCCCGGGCGTGCACGCATGTTCTCTCACAGAAACCGACGCCTCCATTGAATCCAGAATGGATCGATGTCTGCCCAATCCAATTTCCGGAAATTGAAATCACGGATGGCTTCATTGATCAAAGGGCCTAAGAAGAACTCTCCGGAAGAATCCCGGAGAGGGGTGGATGGTTTCCCAGCCTGAACCAGGACATTGTTGTCTAACGGATCATTTTCGCTGCCTTCAGGTCGACACTCATCTCAAGCGAACGCTCAAAATCGACCTCTGATAGCTAAAGCGGAATAACCCCACCCACCCCGGCCGCGACATCACTCGACCGGAGTGGGTGGGAATATTGTCTACGCCGAGCAGTCCGGATCACACCGACGCCAGCAACAGCTCTGGTGCTTCGTCTTGAAAAGCTTCCCAAGCCGCCTTCAACTGCCCCCGCAGTTGGCTGATTCGCCCGGCAGTCACATCGAACAACTTGGCCACGGCATTCGTGGTTTCGCCGGTCGACGTCATTGTCCGAGCATGGCGTCAACGTGTTGTTCGTCGCGTTCGGCTTCCTCAAATAGTTTGAGGCGGAGCACAGCGATGAACCACGGCTCTCACCGCTGCTGC
>CAIWEX010000553.1 GCA_903911795.1 uncultured Schlesneria sp. | reverse complement strand
GTCGGGTTTGAATTTATTCGAACACCACCGAACGCACCTCTCGTGGTTTTTGCCCCTGCCGTCATAAATCAGTTTCGCGAAGGAATTTTCGATGCGGAGTTTGCGTGCCCAGTGTTGCAAGGGGGCGAATTGGCTTTGCTCGCCCATAAAAACCTGGGTGGGCAAGACGTTGAGGTCTTGCTGTTGACATGCTTTGAAGTGTGGGATGCGGGAACGACTGGGAATGGAATAGCGTACGCTGCTGCCGGCGCGGCATGGCTCACGCTTGGCCATGAGGTTAAAGACGTCGAGAAGAAGTGCGTAAATGGATGCTGGGTACCGTGGATTAGGGGAAATACCACGGAACGAACATTTCCGGGTCACCGGAAATAGGGCGCAGCGATCAACGATTCCAAGTGGGTCAGATCAAAGAAAGTGTTACCGCGCCATCCTTTTTCTCCGGAAATACCGATGACAGATTTCGCGGGGTGGCCCAGACGCTGCTGCTCCAGCGTCTAGGTTCACACGAGGAACGTGGGGCAGGCTAACTGCAATTCTGCCTCTCGTAAACCCAGACGTCCAAAGCGACGTCTGGGCCACCCTGAGTTAAGCAAACAGGTGTGGTCACCGTTTCAGGTCGTCCATTCTTGACTCGGCGATCTCCGCGATCTCTGCGTTTCTATTCTATCTTGCTTCCAGAATGGTCTCAGCAGGAATCAACCGCGCCTTGGTGTGTCCGATTCACGACAGTAGAATGCCGTTTCCCCGGCTTCCCGTCATCGATTGCAAATCCAGGCCCGGGTTCAACGTTGATTCCCATAGAACCGTGATTGACCCATGAATACTGAAGCTGTTCTCGAAGACCTGCGATCTCGTATTGAAGCGGGATATCCGATGCTGTTCCTGCAGACGTGGGAGGACTCACGATGGGAACGGAAACTGGCTGACCTGGCACTGGAAATCGAGCGAGGGCTTGTCACGTGGACGATCACTGCTGGTCTGGTACCACCCCTCACGAGTGGCAATTCCGAGCCCTCTGCATGGGAATTGCTGATTCAGATCGGGGAATATCCGGCGGGGCATGTCTTTCTGGTCAAAGACTTCCATGCCTGGATCAACGATCCTGTGATTCTGCGACGTCTTCGCGATCTGATCCCGGAACTAGTTTCGCAGCAAAAGACGCTCATTTTCCTCGGTGCTGTCGCGGAAATCCCGTTTGATCTCGCCAAAGATAGCGTGCGGATTGAACTGCCAATTCCCGACTACGAAGACCTGCGAGCAGAATTTGATGCGGTTTTGACCGATCGTCGCCAGGCAGACGAAGGCGATCTGAACCTGAGCAGTGATGATGAAGATAAGCTCATCAAGGCCGTGATGGGACTGACGACTCAGGAGGCTCGCAAAGCCTGGCGACGAGCCTTGCAAGGGCGTTCGCAACTGGACGATAGCGTTTTCACGACATTGATCTCGGAAAAACGAACCTTGGCGTCGGGGTCGGACCTGCTGGAGTTCTATGATCTGGAGGAAGGGGTCGGTGACATCGGTGGCCTTGATTCACTCAAGGAATGGATGTCGCGCCGTGCGGAAGCCTATTCGCCGCGTGCCCGGGAACAGGGGATTCCACTCCCTAAAGGGATGTTGCTGCTGGGTGTCCAGGGTTGCGGCAAAAGCCTGACGGCACGAGCCACAGCGAGGCTGCTGAGTTTCCCGCTGATTCGACTCGATATCGCCAACCTGCTGGGGAGCGCCCGCGGGGAATCTGAAAAGAACATGCGCAGTGCGCTCAACCTTGTCGAATCGATTGCTCCCGCTGTGCTGTGGCTCGACGAAATCGAAAAAGGATTTGCAGGTGTTGAGACCGACGGCAGTGGAGGGGGGGATGCCACCATGACGCGTCTGGTCGGCAGCTTCCTGACCTGGATGAGCGAAATCCAGAAGCCTGTGTTTGTCATTGCCACTGCCAACTCAGTGCAGAATCTTCCTCCTGAAATGTTGCGTCGCGGACGGTTCGATGAATTGTTCTTCGTCGATCTGCCAAACTTCGAAGAACGCAAGCACATCCTGGGGATTCACCTGAAAAAGCGGGGCTGGAAGCCTGAGCAGTTTGATGTCGAAGACCTGGCCACTCGTTCTGAAGGTTTCAGCGGAGCGGAACTCGAACAGATCGTGATCACAGCCATGATCGACGCGTTCGGGCAGGGGCATATCCTGCAGCACGACGATCTGGAACGAGCCTGGCGTTCGACCGTGCCGTTGTCCGTCACGATGGAAGACAAGATCTTCGAATTGCGCAACTGGGCTCAGGATCGTTGTCGCCGCGCGACATCGGACAGCAGAGTGACCTCCATGCTGGAAACAGAAGCCCGCCATGAATCGCTGCAGATTCCTGACGATGACGACGACGATGCTCCGCTGCCTGCCTGGGCACAACTCGCTCATTCCGGCCAGTTGAAAGCCGCTCTGGTGGAATTCGTCCGAGCGGATGGCGATGTCCTGTTCCCCACACTCGTGGAAGCGATGGCTCCCTACATGGAGGCGACCGGAGACCAGGGACTGGCGGCTCGCGCCAATCCCAACACGGTGGTCTGGGCGGGAATGAGTCAACCCCTGTGCGAACTGATCGGCGAACTGATCTCGTCGAAGCGGTTATACATCCATCCCACCGACATTGAACGATACAAGCAGATCCAGAAGGGGTTGCGATTGCCGGTTTTGAAGGAGCCGACCGACAATCGAATTCCACGAGCGGCCTGGTTGCCGAGTTCACTCCGCTGTGCTCCTCATCCCGTCCACGCGGCCCGTCTGGCTCGTGTTGGGCGAATGAAACTGGCTGGTGGTTGAACAGGCCGGTCCGTTCAAACTGGACGACAAATTAACAATTGGCGACGAATATCGTCCCCAATTGTGCTACATACGGGGAGCGACAACTTTCGCTGCATGCGCGATCGGCTGACTTCACGCGGAGCGATGAAGGCTCCTGCGAGACCAACGACCGAAGGTCTCCACTTACGTCTTTTTTCTTTACGACCTGGTAGTCGTACATGCGAATAGCATCAGGCACCCAATTGCAAACGGCTATCTTCACGCAGGAGCGTGAAGGCTCCTGAGGAACATCATGGCGGTATCAAAGCCAAATCGGCCGATGCGGAGTATTTTTCAGAACCTCGGGAGGTTCCGGTCTTTCGGCCCAAGTGGGCCAGTAGTTCACCCAGCCCGGGCCCTGCGGCCCTGGAAATCGATGTAATAACAGGACCTGAGGCCTGAAGGGCCGAACATTCCTCTGGTCTTTAGACTCGTCAAAAG
>CAIWEX010000552.1 GCA_903911795.1 uncultured Schlesneria sp. | reverse complement strand
GGCGGGGTCGGGAGACCCGCGCCGATCACGATTTTGCGCGGGGCAGAAGCTATCGCCCTCGTTTTTCGCGGAGTTCTGGCAGCTCAGCGAGCGTAAACATGACGATTTCCTCGCCCGTGGAGGTGCTGATGTCGTGATGCAAACTGACAACTCCGACGCCTGTTGCATCGCGTACCATCGTCTCCAGAACAGGCCTGGCGATTTCGACCAATTGAGTTCGCACCTCTTTCAGCAGGTCTCGGCCTTTTTCCGGAAGGTGCGTTTTCACCAATTGCTGTTCTGCGGCCGTCAGAACTCCATGCAACCGCACGACCAGCATATCACCAAGCAGATGAGCCTGAATATCCTTTGGCCCGCGGCCCATGTATTCCTGTTCGAATCTCGCCATTCCCTGGCAGATCGCTGCTTCCATCTCACCTTGGGTCTTCATCGCAACCTCGCTTTACTCAACACACCTGCAATCCCCGTCGAGTGTAACGGGATGATTCAACGTGCAGCCAATGAAATCCTTCTTCCCGCATTCTATAGGAAGTTTCGTTCCAAAGGTGGGAAATTGAGATTATCGAGCCAAGCACCTTGATATTCCGAATCAAGGGGCGTAAGCTTGAATCCGTTGGAGAAATTGAGTCATAAGACTTGGCCTCTGACAACATCGGAAGACCAGTTAAGGGCATCCTCGAATCACGAGGGGGCTCATTAAAAAGTAAGCCGACGTGGTGGAATGCCTCATGGTGTTCAAACGCGTCGGCTTTTTTGTTGTGATGATGGATCTCGGATGACTCTGTAAAGAGCATTCCAATCGAATATTGGAAGGCTCGTTATCAAGTAAGCCGACGCGACGAATTCCTTGCGGGGAACTTCGACGCGTCGGCTTTTTTATTTTTTCAGTCGTCTCCGCCGTTCCGGCAAGACACAGATGGATCGACAAAGTGAGCCAGAATCCCGGAATTCCAACGCTCAAATTGACATCACACGGCAATGAATTGGTGCGGCTTGTCGTCACCCGATTGAAGGCCAGATTTGGTGGACAGATGCGCGACATTGACGTTGCTATGCAACGCGATGGCCTGATTCTGCGAGGTCGTGTCGGAACCTACTACGGAAAGCAGATGGCACAAGAAGTCGCTGCAGAGGTCACGGGGCTGACAGTTGCTTTCAATGATATCGAAGTCCACGCAAAAGACTCTCTTTTGAGTACCTGATTGAACAGGTCTCGAAACGCAATACCGAGTTTCCGGGCGACGTTTTAAAACGACATTTCAAGGGGAATAGCAATGTTATCGTGGGCAATCACCTTCCTGCTGATCGCGCTGGCGGCAGGCGTGTTGGGATTTGGCGGAATCGCGGGCGAAGCTGCCTGGATCGCACACGTCTTGTTCGTGGTGTTCCTCGTCCTGTTCTTGGTCTCGCTAATTTCAGGTCGTCGCACTTCACTGTAGCTGACGCTGCCAATTTACATGCACTTTCCTGGAGGACTGTTCCTCGCAGGAGTTCTGGACCGATCTGGTCCTGTTTGAGTTTCGTTTCAAAGGGGTAGTCTGAATGACTCGTAAATTGATCTCGCTGGCTGCTGTACTCGTCGCGTTTGCTGTTGGGACCAACGACGCCGAAGCACGACATTGCGGTCGTGTCCGAAATCGTTGTTGCTTCCAGAACAACAACCGCGGCTACAACAACTGCAACAACGGTTGGCAACGAAATACTGGCTGTGGAACCCAGCAGGGTTGCAATGTGGCCGTCAATCAACCGTGCTGCAATGCCTCAACCAATCAGGCGACTTACTACAACAATTCGCCAAATGCCGCCAATGCTCCCGTTGCGCCAATGGCACCAGTGACGGCACCGGCACCGGCTCCAGTCGAGGCTCCAGTTCCAAGTAACTGATTTGACTGTTCATGGATTCCAGTAACAGTCGCTCGTGGGCTGCCGGCGAAAGAGATGTCAATATGCAACGCATCGCGATTCTGACAACATCCTTCATGGTCCTCGCCGTGGTCGCTTTGAGAGCTGCCGAGGAACAAGCACCCCCCAAGACCGTGAACAAGGTCGCAGTTCCAACTGCGACCAAGGACACACCGAAAGGGGCTGAATCGCCGGCTGCGCCACGATCCGACACGCCGACATCAAAGCCAAAGCTCGATGTCAAGAAGCCCGTTACAGAAGTAACGAAATCAGACGCACATGCAGCCGATGAATCAGCGATTCGCCTGACCGGCGAAGCGTTCGTCAAGGCGTTCAACGCGGCGGACGCCAAGGCGATCGTCGCTCAGTTTACACCCGACGCTGAATTCGTTGATGCACAAGGCAATGTCCATCAGGGACGCGACGCGATCCAGGAAGCTCTGACCGCATGCTTCACTGAAAACCCTGGTGCAAAGATTGAAATGGAGATCGAATCGATCCGTTTCATCAGCTCGGGCGTTGCAGTTGAAGATGGAACAACAATAGTCACGTCATCCGACGGCGACGATGATGATGACGACGACGATCCAGTCTACTGTCGATACACCGCTGTCCACGTCAAGATTGATGGCAAGTGGCTTTCAGCGAGCGTCCGTGATCACGCCCCCAAGGGGCGTCGACAGCATCGGACTCAACTGCAGCAACTCGGCTGGCTACAGGGCGACTGGGTTGATGAAGACGAAGATTCCGTTGTGATCTTCTCGTGCGAGTCTGTTGATAACGGCAATTTTCTGTTGCGCCAGTTCGTCATCCAGGTCGCTGGAGAAGAGGCCATGAGCGGCACGCAGAGGATTGGCTGGGATCCATTGACTGGCAAATTGCGAACTTGGATCTTCGACTCGGAAGGTGGCTATAGCGATGGATCTTGGCACCGCGACGAAGATCGCTGGGTGCTGAAAACCAGCGGCGTGACAGCAGATGGTCAGACCGCATCAGGGACCAGCATCTATACCCGTGTCAACGACCACACGATGACCTGGCAATTGGTGGATCACGAAATCGCGGGCGTGCAGTTGCCTGATAGCGATCTGGTGACCATCGTCCGCCGAGCACCTACGCCGGAAATTGCCGTATCACCCGAAAAGTAAATCAAGGTACGACGCGGCGTCTGGTGGTCGGATTGCACAACACCTTCTCGAAGAAATGAATTATGAAGTCTCAAAGTTGGAAAACGCTGATCGTCTGTGGACTGGCCTTCTCGCTCACGTCATTTGATCTCTACGCCCGCGGGGGTGGTGGGGGAGGCGGTGGTGGCGGCCACGCGGGCGGAGGTGGAGGTGGTGGCCACGCAGGCGGTGGGGGCGGTGGCGGTCATCCCGGTGGCGGTGGTGGCGGCGGGCGACCTTCAGGCGGAGGTGGTGGACATCCCGGCGGCGGCGGGCCTGTCGGCGGCGGACCTGTTGGCGGCGGACGACCGAGTGGTCCGAGTGGCGGTGGAGGTGCACCGCACTTCAGTGGTGGCCAGCCTGGGGGAGGAATTCGCTCTGGACCACAACTCGGTGGTGCCGGACGAGCACCGATTAATCGCACACCTTCGTTCAGTCAGCCCAATGCAGGTGGACAGCACGGCATTCGCACGTCGCCTGGTGCACCAGCAGGTGCAGCACGTTTTCCACAAGCAGGTGGAGGACGCGTCAATGGAATTCAACCGGGTGGAAACATCCGCCCCAATGGACCTTCGGGCGGGCTCGGGCAACCGCGTTCCAACTTTGTAAATGGTACGAACGGAAATTTCGGACGGCCGAATGGAACCGGGGCACAATTGACGGGTGGCAACCGGGGACGAGTGGCAGGCCAGTCGATGGGCGGTAACACGATCCAGTTGAACAATCACACGGTAAATCTCGGTAACAACAACTATCAGCCCGCATTCAATCGGCATTCGCAATATCACGGATATTGGAACGGCAATTACGGCGGTAATGGCGGGTATGGTGGCGGGTATCGAGGTGGATACGGCGGTTACGGTGGTAATGGATTTGGCAGCGGATTCGGGACAGGCTTGGGATTCGGCCTGGGTTCAAGTCTCGGAATGGGATTAGGTTACGGTGGTTATGGATGGGGAGGTGGTTACGGCGGATACGGATATCGCCCGATGGGATGGGGATTGGGTGCCTGGGGACTGGGGTCACTGGGGTACAACAGCGGATACCTCGGTTACTACAATCCGTACTACAACTCCAGTTACATTTCGTACGGCAATTACAACTATTCTCAGCCGATTCCCGTGGTATATTCCACGGTGGCTCCCGCAGCAAATGCCAACGCACCGATGACCTGTGGACAGAGTCTGGACGATGCGGTCGCGGCCTTCAAACTGAATGATTTCGACGCGGCACTGGACATCGTCAACAAGGGACTTGTCATCTGCCCGGACGATTCTGTCATGCACGAATTTCGTGCGCTGGTCCTGTTTGCCAAGAGCGACTATCAGCAGGCGGCAGCGACGATCCATTCAGTACTCGCCGTCGGGCCAGGATGGAATTGGACCACGCTCAGCAGTCTGTACACCGAAGTTCCGATCTATACAGTTCAGCTTCGATCACTTGAAGCCTTCACAAAAGCAAATCCACAAGACGGTGCATCGAAGTTTCTGCTCGCGTATCACTACATGGCCGATGGATATCCCGATGCGGCCGAACGACAGTTGCAGCAGGTTGTCGCGCTGGTACCTAATGATCGCGTTGCGGCAGATGTCCTCAAAATGATCGCGAAGCCTCCTGCCGCTCAACCCACGACGCCAGGCCAGACGCCCACTCCACAACCTCCAGCAGATGCTCCTCCTGCAACGACTGCCTCGCCAGTCGCGCCAATTGATCCGGCGATACTCGACGGAATCTGGCAGGCATCACGCGATGATGGTTCCAAGTTCGAGATGACTCTCAAGAACGATGCCACTTTCAACTGGAAATTCACACAAAAAGAAGCGGTTCAAGAGTTTGGTGGCACCTACAAACTGGAGGGCAACGTGTTGGCCTTGGAGCGAAAGGATGGCGGTTCACTGATCGCAGGACTCGTTCCTGATGGCCCCCAGAAATTCAACTTCAAGCTGCTGGGTTCACCCAAAGAAGACCCAGGCCTCAATTTCAGTAAGTGATTGTCAGAGATGGATGACATTCCGGTCAAGAAGGAGCGAAGTACCGTGTTAAAACTTGGGCTGCTGTCGTTGATCTGTGCACTGACAGCAGGTGTCTTCGGATTTGGCGTAAACGCACCGGAAGGGTGGACCTGGAGTAAGGTTTCCTTCTTTTTCTTCCTGCTCCCGGCTCTTGCAGCATTCGTGGACAGCACGATGCAACGGCCGTCGCTGCTGTGGGAAGTCGTCGATGAAGTGCGCCACAAGCGAAATCACAAACAGCCCTGACACGATGATCGGCCGTCGTAACACGACCATTCACCGAACGCACAGACTGAGATGAAACAACGTACGACGTACCAAACATGATTGGGAATACAAACGATGGAGACCACAACACACGTGAAGCACGAAGCTCAGGGTGTCACTCGCGAAGACCTGATTGCATTGCTCAACGAAGATCTTGCCGGTGAATATCAGGCAATCATCTCGTACGTGATCTATTCGCAGGTCATCAAGGGGGCGCAATACATGAACATCGCCGCCGAATTGGAAGTGCATGCGGCCGAAGAACTCGCTCATGCGATCATCATCGCAGGCCAGATCGACTACCTGGGTGGAATGCCTCTGGCCGTCGCCAAGCCGGTGCAGACATCTGCGCGGGCCGAAGACATGCTGCGCTTCGATCTGGACAACGAGAATCAGACTATTGCCCGCTATCGCCAACGCGTCCGCCAGTGTGAAGCATTGGGAGAATTCGCTGTTGCCGAACAGATTCGCGGAATCCTGGTCCAGGAACAGGATCACCAGATCGCGCTGGCGACCGCACTTGGTGTGGAGGTTCCAAACGTCACACAACTCGAAGAGGCTCTATCGAGGCCTCAATAAAAGAGGTAGCAAGTTTCATTGGAAGTCGGCAACGGTATTGATCGAGAACGACCGCAACACATTTTTCCGAAAGACAAGTCGATGAATCGCATAATTGCAGTATTTCTGTTGGCTGGCCTGGCCTCAGTCGGAGTCGTGGGTTGTCAGCAGGAAAAGTCGTCTACGAAGCACGAAATGAAGATTAACACTCCCGGCGGGACGACCACGATCACGACCGAAAAGGAAGTCAAGAAGACGGGTGACAACCCGCCAGCAGCACCCTAGCAATGGGGACACTGTCCCACCTGCTGACCTACTCGGAGCGCGGTTGCGTCACCACCAAGCCGAGTTCCGGCTGGCACACACCAATCTGGTGAACGGTACTGAATTCAACGTCAACTCGAGGAAATTCGCATGTTCAAATCACCGCTGGTATCCGGCGTCGAAAAGCAAGAGTGGTCGAAGGCGACCGACAAGGCCAAAGAGGCAGCATGTTCGGCTGGCGAAATGGCCAGTCATGCGGCCTCTGCCATCGGTGGAGTCGCCAGACAAGCCACATCGAACATTGGGCAGCGGGCAGACGATTTGACTGCGACAGCCGGTCGGAAAATCGAGGAGTTGGGTGATCGGCTGGGTCGTCAGGCTCCCCATTCAGGGGTGCTGGGCGACGCATCGCAATCGGTCGCCCGGTCGATCCATGCAGGTGGTGAATACGTCAACAATGCGAAACTCAGCGGGATGGCAGAGGATGTCACGCAACTGGTTCGGAGGAATCCCATTTCCGCGATCCTGATTGCGATTGGCATTGGGGTCATCGTGGGCCGCAAAGCGGGGAGTTGAAGCATGCCGGCTAAACTTGAATACCTGCCGGAGCGCTCATCAACAGTGCTGATGAGCGGAATCCTGACCGATCTTCAACGCATGGTTGAACCTCCGTCGTCGATCTGCGAACTCGAACTGCGACAGCCCGTAGCCTCTCTGACGGTAGTCACGCTTGGTCTGGGGCTCTTTCTGTTCGAATCTTTGGTCGCCTCTATGACAGGTGTTTATTAGCTGTATTGGGTTGCAGGGGACCGAACCACGTCGAGAGACGTGGACATCGGTAACACCCCGGCTTCACTTGTGTCGTTCGAATTGAGCCATAACTAACGTAAGGAGTCATCGCGATGAACTGGGATCAGATTCAGGGCAACTGGAAAGAAATGACCGGCAAAGTCAAGGAAAAGTGGGGGAAGCTGACGGAGAATGACCTGACCGTTGTCGCGGGTAAGCGAGAACAATTGTCGGGCATTCTTCAACAGCGTTACGGCTATGCAAAAGAGCAGGCCGAAAAGGAACTGGACGAATTCATGACGACGTTGAAGCCCTGACATCAGCCAGGTACGACTCAACACGTTTCACACCCCACCGAGGTTGCGCACGTCACGACTTGGTTTTCCGGAATCGATCATGTACTGAAATCGCTAGCATCCGGCTTTAACAGCTCGCTATCGCCCACCAGTTGATCGAATCAACCGGAATTCCTGGCCGTGACAGAACCTTGCCTCGGTGGCAGGGGGCCTGTGCATTCCGTCGCTTTTACGAGATGCGAATGACAATGGTAATGAATAGTTCACCGAAGCAGGCTCGGTGAATTCCGAATGGATTGATCTCGGCGACGAACTGAGATCGAGTATTGAAAGCTTGGGTACAAAATGGTGGTAAACCTTGTTGAAACACCTTCGAACGTGGAACCACGTGGCGATTTCCATGATGGTGTGTTGATCAGCGTTTCTGATGACAACTTCGTGATGCAGTGCCCAATCGGAAATAGATATTCCTTCCGAGTGGCACACGACGCGTATGTCTGTCGCGACGGAACGATCTGTCAGATCGGGGAACTTCAGGTCGGGAGCAAGATCCGAGTCTCTCCCAAGACCGACGACAAGACGGTTGTGACCAAGCTTGAGGCACTCGTGAATCAGGTCGATTTTGCAGACGTCCATTGATGCCGTTCGCCATCATCGTAGTAAGAGATCCGTCGTCGCGAGTGTTCAGTGACAGAGTCGGTCGCACGCACGTCAGGTATTGATGGTGTCACCACACGAACCGCCATCGCATTTCAAAATGAAGCCAGGGGACTGCCGATGCCGATGATTGCCGCCGCCAAATCGTATGTGGGAATGGGAGCAATGCCCCATGACGCAGGCGTCGCCTTTCGCGTCTGGGCTCCGCATGCTGAATCGGTCTTTGTGACCGGGACGTTCAATGACTGGTCAACCGATCACGACCCGATGGTGATGGAGGGGGACGGCTACTGGTACGCAGATCTGGAACATGCCGCGATTGGAGCCGAGTACCGATATCACATCGTCAACGGCGAACAACAACTCTCACGCATCGATCCGTACGCGCGACAAGTCACGAACTCCATCGGGAACGGGGTTGTACATGACCCGCATTTCGAATGGGACAACGACGATTTCCAGTTGCAACCCATCAACGAACTGGTCATCTACGAACTACACGTCGGGACATTTCAATCGGCGCCAGAAGACGTGCCGGACAAGTTTGCAGAAGCAATCAAGAAGCTGGATCACCTGCAACGACTGGGCGTCAACGTCATCGAGATTATGCCGCTGGCGGAATTCGCCGGAGATCTTTCGTGGGGCTACAACCCCGCATGTCTGTTTGCCGTCGAAAATTCCTACGGGGGGCCTGCGGGTTTCAAACGCTTCGTCCAGGCCGCACATCGCGTTGGAATCGCTGTGATTCTGGACGTCGTCTACAACCATTTTGGTCCGAGTGATCTCTCGCTTTGGCAATTTGACGGTTGGAGCGAGAACGGCCTGGGAGGTATCTATTTCTACAATGACTGGCGTGCCGAGACCCCCTGGGGTTCGACGCGACCTGACTACGGTCGTAAAGAAGTTCGGCAGTTCATTCGTGACAATGCCCTGATGTGGATGGAAGAATACCACGTCGACGGACTGCGGCTCGACATGACGGTCTATATGCGCACCGTACGGGCCGACGGTGATCCCAGCGGTGATCTCCCCGAAGCCTGGAGTCTTACGCAATGGATCAATCGCGACATCGCTGAGCGATTTCCTGGTCGCATCACGATCGCCGAGGACCTGCATAACGAAGAACGAATCACTCAAGCTGCAGACGCCGGTGGAGCCGGATTCAGCGCTCAATGGGATGCTCAGTTTGTCCATCCGATTCGCGAAGCGGTAATCACTCCGAATGACGAGAATCGGTCTCTCGAAAGTGTTCGGGGCGCCCTTGGAGCAAACTATAACGGCGATCCCTATCAACGAGTGATCTACAGTGAATCGCACGATGAAGTGGCGAATGGTAAAGCTCGGATCCCTTCAGAGATCGATTCACAAGACTCAGACAACTGGTTTGCTCAGAAGCGATCCACGCTGGCCGCCGCACTGGTCCTGACGTCCCCAGGAATTCCGATGCTGTTCCAGGGGCAGGAATTTCTCGAAGACGGCTGGTTCCAGGACTCGGTTCCGCTGGATTGGCATAAGTCCGAAGAATTCGTAGGCCTGCTGCGGATGTATCGAGATCTGGTGCATCTTCGGCTGAACCGAACAGCATGTTCACGTGGGCTCTGTGGATCTGGACTGAACGTGTTTCACCAGAATCAGGCTGAGAACGTCATCGCGTTTCATCGCTGGCATCAAGGGTGGCCTGCAGACGATGTTGTGGTCGTCGTGAACCTCTCACGGACTGCGCGAGTCAACTACAGGCTGGGACTACCTGCATCTGGAACATGGCGATTGCGACTGAATAGCGATTGGAGCGGCTACAGCCACGCGTTCGGAAACCACCCCAGTGCTGATGTTGTCAGCGCTACTGAGCAAGGTCAGGATCCTGCCGCTCCCGTCGCGACAACGGCCGACGGATTTCCGGCATCAGGAATATTCAGCATCGGGTCGTACAGCGTTCTCGTTTACTCTCAGGACAAGCCCGTCTCCGCATAAGACACTTTCTTTAACATCCCTACCGAGCTTGCCTCGGTGGATAATCGGCCTTTGAACGACGCCTTGCCTTACCTGGAACCATCATCGTCATGGGCCAATCCAACACCGAGACAAGCTCGGTGGGCCATTTGAAAGAGTAATTTCCTGCAGAAATGCAGGAATCATGTGAGCCTTCGCTTAACCGACCAAGCCGTTACCAGTTCGCTCCTTCGGGAGACAGTGGTTCAACTCGCCCGTTCTTGCGAAACCACGACCGACACCTGTGACAACAGCTTTTGAATTGCGGATCGCTCGCTTTAGGGTTTCGACCGCGTGCCGAACGAATGGAGTCTGAATCATCTTCATGATTCAGCAGCACGCCTGCCCGGACCAGATATTTCACCGGCCTTTTCGGGTCAGTGGATGATGAACGCATGTTGCGTCTGTCTGACGGTCCGAGCTCTTTCGCCTGGAAAGGCCTGTTTCATGAATACCAACCCAACGACGAATCCCAGTTCCAAAATGGACGACAAGAAGGATGCAAAGCCCGCTGTCGCTGCCACCAAGCCAACTGCGGCCGCAGCAGCGGCTCCTGTTGCCGCAAAGCCAGACGTCTGTGCCACGACCCCGAAGGCTGATGCTTGCGCCACGACTCCAAAGTCAGACGCCACGAGCAAGCCTGAAACGCATTGCAAGACGCACGACGGCAAAGTTGTCAGCATCAAAGGCGACAAGCTCGTCATGTCGAACCCAGATGGCAAAGAGCACTCTCATACCGTCGCGGCCGATGCCAAGGTCTGCTGCGATGGCACATCCTGCCACACTGCCGATCTGAAGGTCGGCAGCCGAATCCGCGTGACTTCCAGCCCAGATGACAAGCATACCGCGACCAAGATCGAATCGCTCGACAAGAACGCTGAGTTCGCCAAGACAGCGTGATTGCTGCGATGGCTTGCGGGCTGATTGAATAAAAATTGGGTGTGCTGGCCCGGAACCAGCATGCCTCGTTTTTCGCTCTTTGCTCATCACATTTCCCAAAACCTTGACCGAGAAAGTCTTTCTATGTCCAAACAAATGTTCTGTGTCATGGCCGTTGCCATAACGATGTTGGTGAGTGGCTCCGCCTGGGGCGCCAAGGATGCCAAAGAAGCCCGTGATGTCAGTCATGACGGCAAGTTTGTCAGTGCGTCAGGTGACCAGATGGTCATGATGAACAAGGGAGGCAAGGAACACTCACACACATTAGCGGCTGATGCCACCGTGACGTGTGACGGAGTGGCCTGCAAGGCGGCTGACCTGAAGGCCGGAATGAAGATTCGCGTCACCACAAAGAGGGGTGATATGAAAACTGCCACACAAGTCGAAGCACTCGACAAGCATACTCTGTTCGCCAATACCCACGATGGAACGTTCGTCAGCATTACCGACAAGAAGCTGGTGATGACGAATGGCAAGGGTAAAGAACACTCACACCTGTTAACGGCCGATGTGATCATGACCTGCGATGGAACCGTCTGCAAAGGGGATCATCTGAAGGCAGGAATGAAGATCCGCGTCACGACAGAAAAAACTGAGATGGGACCTGTTTCACACGTCGAAGCGATCGAAAAAGATGCTTCGTTTTCCCAGGGAAACTGAATCGGATGCACGCTAAGGATGCATGGCATATTGAAAAATGTGCCACGCGAATTGGCGGAATCGAATCGGCTGACTGATCTCCGCGGCGAGCTTATGCGCGGGGTAACAACACCTTTTATACTCGGAGATGAAGCACCATGGGATTGATTCTGCTGATCCTGCTGATCGTTCTGATTGCTGGCGGCTTGCCGCGTTGGAATCACTCACGTGACTGGGGTTACGGTCCCAGCGGAGGACTGGTCCTGGTCATCGTTCTGATTCTCATTCTGCTCGGGCACATCCCCCGCGGATGTTAGTTCAAACTTGTCACAACTCTCCTGGAAACTGAATGCACAACACGCACACCATCGTTGCCGTCTTTCATACTCACGATAAAGCCGAAGCCGCGATTCGCGATCTTCAGAAAAGCGGCTTCGACATGAAGAAGCTTTCCATCGTTGGAAAGGACTATCAAACCGAAGAACACGTCGTCGGATATTACAACACCGGTGAACGGATGCAGAAATGGGGTCAGAACGGTGCTTTCTGGGGAGCGGCCTGGGGGATTCTTTTTGGCTCAGCTCTGTTCGCGATTCCCGGATTCGGACCAGTTCTGATGGCAGGACCGTTGGTCGCAATGTTTGTCGCGGCACTCGAAGGTGCTGTGGTCGTGGGTGGCCTGAGTGTCCTTGGCGGCGCTTTGTCCAGTATTGGCGTGCCTGATGACAGTATTGTTCAGTACGAAGCCGAAATGAAAGTCGGAAAATTTCTGTTGATTGTCCATGGGACACAGGAAGAAGTCGAACTCGCCAATCGGTACTTCCGAACTTCGACAGGAACCGTTGGGAAAGTCCACTCTGTCCCAGAGACGGGGACGGAGCATCCCCCATTGGTGGAACCGATGCATGTTGCGTGACCACGACGTATGTCGAGGGTGACTGAGGCAGAGTGGGACACAATGCGGGTAACGGTATTCGTAGCTGAATTCGTGAGAATTCAGGAGTTTTGAACCAACTCCGAACTCTCACGAGTTCGGCTACTGGTGTTTCCTCTGCTCAAGATATCGTTACTCGCATTGGGGGGCACAGTGGGACAGGCTTTGTTCGAGCTTGCCCCCCCCTGCCATCGAAGACGCTATTTCCGTGAAGTCACGAATCCATCGCACCGTTATCAATGCGATTTCATCGTCAAGGAAAACTATGAACAGACTCGCCGCGATCATTATCGTGATCGCCGTAATCATTATCGGAGTTGGTGCCTACAGAGGGTGGTTCGCTTTTTCGAGCACCGGAAGCAGTCAGTCCGACAAGGTCAACCTGAACCTGACGGTTGATCAAGCGAAAATGAAAAAGGACGGCGCAGAACTCAAGAAAGAAGCGTCGGAACTGACTGGCCAGTCGAAGAAGTAACACCGTTCGTTCCTGATCGACGAACAGTCGGCGCACACATTCAACGGCACGGACGCCTTTTCAAATTAGCGTTCATCAGTGTTCATCAGCGGTTCGTCGTCCACCAGGCTCATTCAGTAGCACTGGCAGGAATCGCTTCCGCCGTTTTCGCTCGAGCGGATTCGTCAATCTGGCGAATGGCTCGCGATGCCGCA
The DNA here is from genome assembly GCA_903911795.1 of uncultured Schlesneria sp. Lineage (GTDB taxonomy): Bacteria > Planctomycetota > Planctomycetia > Planctomycetales > Planctomycetaceae > Schlesneria. Next base: position 21,244 of record CAIWEX010000552.1, on the reverse strand, counting down.
GCAACAACGCTGGCGTCGGCGTCGGAACCAAGCTGCCGGAGTGCCGGAAGAGACTTTGTGGCAGCGGTGCCGATCCCCCCGAGAGTAGTTGCCGCGGCCGCTCGGATCTGAGGATTGGAATCATCGAGAATTCGCACCAGGCCGGGAACCGCTTTGACTGCCAGCGGGCCAACGTTTCTGAGTGACATCGCGGCCGTCAGGCGGACATTGTCGTCCCCGTCACCCAACAACCCTGTCAGAACAGGTGTGACCTTCTCGGCGTAACCCTCAAATGTCGACAGTGCCGCGGCCGCGTTGACCCGAGCAAACGTCGATTCGTCCTGCAACAGTTTGACCAGTCCATCAGCAGCGGGCGCGGCATCAGGTCCGATCTGGGCCAGAAACATGGCCGCAAGTTCACGTGCGACTGGATTTTTATCATCGAGTCGTGCGGCGAGTGCTGCAGTGGCCTGAACGCCAAGTTCCTGAAGCCTGGCTTCCGCTTTCGCCCACGCGTCACCGTCGTTGTTTTGTGCAGCGACAATAATCGCAGCGAACGCTTCGGCGCCGCGTGGAAAATCGGGATCACCTGGTTCCGACTGTTCGGGGACCGAAACGAGTTCGGGTTCCGTCGCGACAACACTGGTGGACGAATCTTCTGCCACCACAGGCTCGGGGTCATGCGTCGTTTGTGCCAGCGGTGCAGGCTTGCTGCTGCCACCGCAGCCGAGCATTAACGTCAGCCCGAGCATGGTTCCCGCAAACTGAATTCGCAACATGATGTTTTCCTGACCTTATTCTGACTGGCAGCGGAACCGGACCTGCGATGCATCGCACGCTACCGCAAGCTCTGTCTGGTCGAAATTCAGATCTTCCAGTGCCTGAGCCGTCTCCAGTTTTCCGACGCGGTACGTTCCCGGTTGCAACTGAATCTCTTTCCCAGTCTCGGCCCGAACCTGCTTTTCCAATTGATCGGCTGTTGGCTGGCGACTGGACATGCGAACCTTTTTCCAGCGACTGCCTGATTGGCGGGTACTGGCGTGTTCCCCTGGAGGGAGATAAATCGTTCCGTTATTGAAGTCGACGGCAAACGCGATGACACCTGGAATGAAAAAGAGTAATAGTCCCAGCGCATCCAGAATCACAACCTTGGGATCGAGTGGTCCGGCGGGCTGTCCTTTACGCTCTGGCCAGAAAATCGTTCCACAACCGGTGTGAGGGAGTGCGAGTAGACCGATCGCCATCCACTCGCGGCGCGAAATTCGTCGAATTGGGATCATGACTCGCCTACTTCCCACCAGAATCACTGCCGTTTCGAACGCCGCAGGTACTGCGAGCGTCTTTTCAGCCGGTCAATCGCCGTAATGACGGCGACCTTTACGATGGGACGGTATTTCAAAAGCCGAATTCGCTCAAGATGACTTAGCGCCAGGATTCATTTCCTGAAGCAGCTTCCGCGGAACCCCGATATCGATCACATGCACGGTTCCCGTTGCGGCCTGTCCGGGCAGGGTGGCAAACCCCGGTTTATGAGCCACGAACGTTGCGGTATGGTTTGCTTTTACGCAGATCCCCAAAGGGAGCCCAGTATCGCAATCCATGCCCGAGGGGAGATCAACCGCAAGTACTTTGCGTCCTGAACGATTGATCGCGGCAATCGCCGTAATAAACGGCTCCCGAATGGCTCCCTGCGTTCCTGTCCCCAGCAGAGCATCCACAATCCAGTCGGCAGTGGCGAGCTTCTGTTGCCAGAGCGATTCCAGTCCCGTGACCGGTGGTTCGATGATTGAAACACCTGCGCGGTTCAGGATCTGATAATTTGCCGCGGCATCACCCGTGAATTGATTTGCAGGAGTCGCAATCAATACGCAGACGTCCAATCCTGCATTTTCCAGGTGCCGCGCCATGACAAATCCATCACCCGCGTTATTTCCCTTGCCGCAGCAGATGACGATCGGGCCTTGAGCTCCCCATTGAACCAAAAGCGATGCCGCATTGCGGCCCGCATTTTCCATCAGCACCAGCCCCGTCATCCCATAGTCGTTGATGGCTCGTCGATCAACATCGCGGACCTGTTCGCGAGTCAGCGTGATGGGAGGCAGCGGATGCATCGCGGCTACTCCTTCGGTCGCAGTTCTTCCAAGGCAACGCGAATGCTTCGCAGAGTAACGGGATGTTCCGCCAGAACTCGCGAATGGGGTGAAGCCACGAGCTGGTCCCGAATCTCATGATGCTTCTTATTCAGCACCATGACCAGAACTGTGCCGGATTTTCGACAGGCAGCGACCGCCTTGGTGTAAGCACTGATCGCTTCGTCGTCTTCGCCGAGTGAATCCGCCATCAGCACGATGCCATGTGGCGGTGACGTTTCGACTCGCTTGATGGCTCGGTCGATATCACGCAGCAGAAGCACGCGATAGCCATGCTTGTTAAAGTACTCTCGCAGCGAATCCTGCTGTTTCAGTCGATTTTCGACACACAGAATCGTCGGACTCGACTGACTTGCTGCGACCGGGGTTTCACCAGAAACCTCTTCAGCAGGAGCTCGATTTCCGACAATTGTTCGCAGATCTCGAACGAGCTCGGTGGGTGTCTGATAACGCGAGTGAGGATGGATTTCCATCAACCGCTCAACGATCGCAGTGATCGAAGGTGACAGCGACGGATCAATTTGTCGGATCGGTCGAATCTGTCGGTAACGGCTCGACTGCTTCCGCTCGGCAACACTTTTTGTGGGAGGATACGGAGGAATTCCCGTCAGCAATTCGTAATACATTGCTCCCAGGAAATAGAGATCGCTTCGTGGATCGTTGTCGGGAGCGTTGGTACTCCGTTCCAGCGTGGCGTATTCGACGGCGCGGTCTACCTCTTCTTCCATCGCGGTCAATCCCGCGTCCTGACCTGCCAACCCAAAGTCAACGAGTTTGGCAACACCCTGGGCACTGAGCAGCACATTGGTCAGCTTCAAATCACGATGAGTCAGTCCAAGACTCAACGCATATTCCAAGCCTTCCGCAATATCCATCACATACCGAGTGGCTTCTTCCGGAGTAAACTTCCCGCGGCTTTTGAGCAGCTCGCGAAAATTTCCCCCTTCCACGAATTCCATCGTCAAGTAATGCTGATTTGCATCGCTTCCCACTTCGTAGATGGGGACGATGTTCTTGTGTTTCAGCCGTTTTCCCAGCTCGCCTTCGCGTCGGAACAGATTGACAGTGCGAGGGTTTTCCGCCCAGCGCTGACGCAAGATCTTCATGCCGACCATCCGGCCATCTTCGACCGAACACCCGCGGAAAACGCGAGCGAAACTCCCCGAGGCGTTGCGGTAAAGCAGCTTGTACGGCCCTAAGCGAAGTCCATCAGTCTCGCGTTTCTTGAGTTTCGCGGCCTGGTACGGAGTGAGCAGATGTCGACGTTCCAATTCCGCGATCACACTGTCAATCGTCGGTGATCGCCCCAATGCTTCAACGCAACCCTGCAATGTTGCGGGTTCAACAAGTTTGAATCGCAGAACGAGCGACTGGAACTCTGACAGCGTAGAAAAAGACATTGGAAGTCTTGACGATTAACGATCTGTGAATGTTTTGTGAGTTTACGAATTCAAAACAAAGGCGGTCCCCAACAGGGACATATTCCCGTGACATTCTGTCATCGGCAACTCATTCCGTGGGAATGAGTTACTTCCAGAAAAATGATACCGCTTTGCCTCAGAATCAAACAGTCTCAGATCGCAACTTCCTTGATCTCAAACAGGCGGTCGAACTTCGTGATCCGCAATACATCCATGACATCGGGCGAAGGATTGTAGAGTTCCACCCGTTCGACCCGCTGGCGGATTGAAGAAAGAACCCCCAGCATTCCACTGGGAACCAGTTGGACACCGGTCAGATCAATCGCCAGGACCTTGCACTGATGCTGGGCGATCAGGTCGAACAACTGCGTCCGGTAAGCGGCGATGCAAACTTCGTCTGGCACATCCTTTCCGCCAAATCCAACGACCGTCAACTCGCCCGTCTGATAGACTTTCAGAACAGCCGGGTCTTCCGGAAGTGCACCGAGTCTGTAATCGGGAACCGGTGTCTCGTCGTGAATACTGTCGCTCACAATGCCATCCTCCAAGTTGACGTCAAAGCCTTCGGGGCAGAACTATATCCGATTGAATCACCGCTTTCCAAGAGGCTGGTTGGGCACACGGCACATATTAACTTGGAGATTTCTCCAGAAAATTGGTGGCAGAACCATCGATTTCCGCCAGAATCCTGTACTTTTACAGGTCCGTTCGGCAGGATTTGCCGCAACCGGGGGGATTTGAGGGAATTCTCGAATCGGTGTCGGTTGTTTGACCGCTTCATCTTGACGAGATTTCTGCGGTGTGCAGAATACCGCCCGTCCTGCCGCGTCCAACTTGCGGTGAACAAAGATCGGGAATGGAACCAGACGCAAATTGATTTGCGACAGAATCCAAACCTGCAACCTATTGAAAAAACGTTTTTGTCCCATCGGCCACGCAAAGGAGTGCAATCGCCGTGAAGAGAGCCATTACTTGGGCATCCGCTGTCGTCCTGTTCGCAGGCGTTCTGACTCTGACCAACAATGCGTGGAGCCAGAATCCAACGAAAGACGCCGCAGCACCTGCCGCCGCAGCAGCATCGAACGTTCCACACAAAGTGGGCCTGATTGACATGGCCCATGTCTTCAAGAACTACAAGAAGTTTGAAGCACTTCGCGAAGATCTGAAGGTCGAGATCAGCGAAAGCGAAAACAAGGCGAAGGAAATGCAGCAGGAAATCGCCACCCTGCAGAACACTCTGAAGCAGCTGATGGAAGGCAGCAAAGAGTACGCCAAGAGCGAACAGGAAATCGTCAAGAAGGCGGCCGAGTTCGAAAGCTTCCGTCGTACTGCCTCGCGTGAATTCCTCAAGAAGGAATCACAGATTTACTTGACGGTCTACAACGAGACCTCCGAAGCGGTCAAGAAGTATGCCGACTTCTACAAGTACACCCTGGTCATCCGCTTCAACCGTGAAGAACTGGATACCGAAAATCCTCAGACCCTGCTGCAGGGAATGAATCGCCAGGTTGTCTATCATCGCAACGAAGATGATATCACCACCTCGGTTCTGGATTACCTGAATCGCAAGTACACCCCGGCTCCAGCCGCTGCTCCTCGGACAGCGAATCCAAAGGGTGCAGCTCTGAAGTAATCCGGATCGGTCGGATCGATTTCTCGTCAGCCGACCCCGGTTATCCGACCGGGGTCGACTGCATGTTCCGCTGTCGTGCTGCTTGAATCACACAACAGGGTAGCACTCGAATCGAGGGGAGGGGCACTTGCAACCGCGACGTCAAAGAACCATCGCGCGCCCGGCTGAATTCCACGGTTTCGGCTTTTTGACCGGTGCCGATGTGACTCTTCGCTTCTTGCCTGCCGAAGAAAATCATGGGATCGCGTTCCAGCGAATCGACCTGCCAGGAACACCACCCATTCCAGCAACCTTGGAATACGTTGTTCCTCGACAACGCCGAACCGCAATCTCCAACGGTGTGGCTTCTGTTGAATTGATCGAGCACGTCATGGCCGCACTGGCCGGATTGCAGATCGACAACTGCCTGGTACAACTGAATGCCCCGGAAGCCCCCGGTGCCGATGGGTCGTCACTCGACTTCGTCAAAACACTTCTTGAAGCCGACTTCACAGAACAGTCTGCGCTTCGTGATGTTCTCGTTATCGGTGATGCCTACAGCGTGCGCGGCGATGATGATCGCAGTGAAATCTCGGCCGGTCCAGTCTTTCGACGGACGCTCGTCGTCAGCTACGAACTGGACTATGGACCGCGTTCGCCGATTAAGCCACAGCTGCTGACATTTGAATTCTCACCCGAAACATTCGTGACCGGACTGGCCTATGCCCGAACATTCATTCTGGAAACGGAAATCACTGCACTGAAATCTCAGGGATATGGTTCTCGAGTAACCCCTGCAGATCTGCTGATTTTCGGGACCGACGGAGTGATCGGGAACCAGTTGCGAGCCGCCGACGAGTGTGTTCGCCATAAGATTCTGGATTGTATTGGTGATTTTGCGCTGCTGGGTTGTGATGTGCACGGGCACTTTCGAGCCTATCGCTCGGGACACAATTTGAACCACGCCATTTGCCGGATGGTATCGGTCGCGCGAAGTCCACTGCACCTGTTAAAGACACCTGCCTGACGTTTCATCCTCACTCTTACATTGGATAGCGACCTCATGACCTCGCGCATTTCGCCACTCGCTCAAGTCGATCCCCAGGCGCAGTTGGGCAGCGACGTCGAAATCGGTCCCTTCTGTGTCGTTGGTCCCGACGTCGTCCTGGGTGCTGGATGTGTCCTGCACAGCAACGTGGTGATTGTCGGCAATACCACAGTCGGCGAACGAAACCGCTTCTTTCCCGGAGCAGTCATTGGGGGTGAACCTCAAGACTTCTGCTACCAGGGAGGGCCAACTCGAGTTGAAATTGGTGATGACAACCTGTTTCGCGAAGGCGTGACCGTTAATCGTGGTGCTGACAAAGAAGACGGCGTCACCCGGATTGGCAATCGGAATTTCCTGATGGCCAATTCCCACGTCGCTCACAACTGCCATGTGTTCAACAATACGATCCTGACCAATGGCGTCTTGCTGGGCGGACACGTTCATGTGCACGACCATGCGATCGTTTCGGGCAATTCGGCGGTTCATCACTTCACAACGCTCGGAACAGGTTCCTTCGTGGGAGGAATGTGTCGCGTCGTTCAGGATGTCCCTCCTTATATGTTGTCTGCCAGTGCGGATAACCCCGAAGTGGTCACCATCAACGTCGTGGGGATGCGTCGCCGCGGAATTTCGGAAACGGCGATTGCCTGCGTTCGCCGAGCTTTCAAGCTGATGTATCGAGAACACAAGAGACTCTCAGAGATCCGTGAGATCCTGATTGCCGAGACCGAGGGTGTCCTTCCCATTGAATTGATGACATTGCTGAACTTTGTGGAATGGTCAGCCAAGGGAAAAAATGGCCGTGGTCGTGAGGCTTTCCGAAACCAGCCCGCTGCTGCGGAAGTCGAACGGCGAGCAGCCTGATCACGTAACCGCCTCGTGTAACCGTCAACTTTCATCGGAACTGCTGTCAATACTATGCCGCGTCTCAAAATGGCCGTGATCGGAGTCGGTGCTCTGGGTCGTCACCACGCTCGGATCCTGAGTGAAAATCCTGCCGTCGAACTGATCGCGGTTGTTGACAGTCGAGCCGAACAGGGGCAGGACGTTGCTGCGAAATGTCGGACCAGATGGCTGGCCGACTATCAGGAGTTGCTCTCAGGCAACGCTATCGACGCAGTCTCGGTCGTCGTTCCAACGGTTGCACATTGGCAGGTGGCAGGAGACTTCCTGCGTGCCGGCATCCCGGTACTCGTCGAAAAGCCGCTGGCAGCCAACGTCGAACAGGCTCGACAACTTGTTGAACTCGCGGCCGGGCAGAATACGCTGCTGCAAGTAGGGCATATTGAACGATTCAATCCCGCATTTCAGGCCGCAGCGGAACGCATTCACGATCCAAAATACATTCGAGCCGAACGAACGAGCGCCTATACATTTCGCTCGACAGACATCGGCGTCGTCCATGACCTGATGATTCACGACATCGACCTGGTCCTGTCGCTGGTACGCAGCACACTGACGAGCGTTGAAGCATTTGGCGTGACCGTCATCGGTGGGCACGAAGATGCAGTCCAGGCTCGCTTGAGATTTGCCAACGGCTGCCTGGCCGATTTGACGGCCAGCCGAATCAGCCCGACAGTCAGTCGTTCGCTTCAGGCCTGGTCTGCAAATGGGTGTGTCACGTGCGACATGCATACTCGCGCCGTTCAACAGTATTCACCTTCAGACAGACTGCGCTTCGGCCCATCCCCGCTGGACTTGGCCCGTCAGCCTGGGGCTGACATGGAGCAACTGAAAAAGGACGTGTTCGGAAGTTTCGTGCAGGTGGAATCCATCGCGGTCGATTCGACCGGTCCAGACGCCTTAACCTGTGAACTGAACGACTTTGTCGAATGCATCCAGACTGGCCGAGTTCCCCACGTCGACGGTATTCAAGGCCTGTCCGCCATGCTGGTGGCTGATGAAGTCTTGAAGAGCGTTGCCGCTCATCAATGGCAGGGAAGTCCCGACGGAGCCGTCGGCCCCAATCCACAGATCAGTCGCCCACGCCGCGAAGCGGCTTAGTGGGCAATTCGACTGACGTTCGCGTACTGGAAACCGACTTGTGTGGATCCGCACGCGGTTGGAGAGCCTTTTGAGTCCGCTCCAGAGTTTGGGTGATGCCGCTCAAGCGTTTGGGTGGCGGGGGCGCACTGGCTTTGCAGAAGCCCCCGAAACGGAACGCGTTTGAACGGGGGCTTCCCCAAAGCGGGTGCGCCCGCCACCCCGTCGCGCATCTTCTGAAACTTGAGATCGGTTGCACAAGATCACCGAAGAGCGGTAGAAACAGATCGGTCGCTTTCCACCGACATTCTCAAAGCGGATCTGTTCCAACTCTTCGTCGAGGTCACGTGATGCAAACTTCTTATGAACTCTTGTCAGGTTGCAAAGTGAATGCCGTCCGCTGGTTCAATTTTGCGTTACTGATCGCATCCGTCGCGACTGCCTATGGTCAGACCGAGCCAACAGGCGATCCCGCAATCCTGCCAGCGGGAGCCAAACTGGAACGACTCTGGAATGAGGGGGAGTTCACCGAAGGGGTGGCAGTTGCAACAGACGGAAAGGTCTATTTCAGCGACATCGCCATCGAAGCGAAGAACCCCGGCCGAATCATGCGTTTCGATCCCGCCACCAGCAAGACATCAGTTCACGTTGCCGACAGTGGCCAGAGTAACGGGCTGTTCTTCGATTCCAAAGGACGATTGCTTGCGGCTTGCGGCGCTAATATCGGAATGCGTGGCCTGTGCGAAGTCACTGCGGATGGCAAAATGAAAGTCATCGTCGACAAGTTCGACGGGAAGAAATTCAATGCCCCCAATGATCTGGTCATCCATCCGTCGGGGCGAGTCTACTTCAGCGACCCGCGCTACGTCGGCAAGGAGCCGCTGGAACTGGATCACATGAGCGTTTATCGCGTCGATCCTGATGGAAAGGTCCATCGAGCGACAACCGACATCCGCAAGCCAAACGGCCTGATTCTGTCACCCGACTCGAAAACGCTCTATGTCGCGGAGACCGACAACGGAGCCACTGGCCTGGAGCCTGCAGGGACTGCTCCCAGGGAACCACGCATGACGTTGAATGCGTTTCCGATCCACGACGATGGCAGCCTGGGTCCGAAGAAAGTGCTGATCGACTTCGGCAAGGGGACTGGGACCGACGGTATGACAACCGACACCGCAGGTCGGATCTACTGTGCCATCCGAAAAGAAGAACGCCACGGGATCGTGGTCTACTCCCCGGCAGGGAAAGAACTCGCCTATATTCCGACGGAGCCTCTGCCGACCAACTGCACTTTCGGCAAAGGGACTGATGGATCGACGTTATACGTGACTGCCGGTACCGGTTTGTACCGCATCACGTTGAAGTCCACAGGATATCACCCGGAACTTCAGGTCCCGTAAGAACAGCGAGTCTTGAGTTATCGAATCGTCATGCCAAGCGAACTGTCGGCCAACAGAGTGCGGCTAGCGTCCGGTTCCGATGGACGACTGCGGACACGCATCTCCAGAAACCGGACGCTAACGCGTTTCGGCTGATGGTCACAGGCTATTCGACGGTTTCACCCAGTTGATCACTGCTGGAATCTCAACGGGTTCAGAAAAACGGAATACATCCACAGTCACGTCTGTGCTGACGTAGGGTGGGACCAGTTCGCCGCGCCCGCCCACCATTAATTCACGACGTTTCCTTATGGTGGGCCTGCGCTCGAAGCGAGTTGGTCCCACCTTACGTTGAAAAAGGCGATTGCCCTGGCATTGAATCAGCGCGGACTTCCCCCATCGTCTGTTTGAACTTAGAATGTTGCGGGCTGTGCCACACGTGGGGAAGGTGCCTGCTGACCTCATGGCTGTTAGTCACCTCAACCGCGATGACGTGCGCATAGACCTCGGTGAATCCCCTTTGCCGATTGCTGACCGCCGAACGCTCGACAGATGGAGCTGCGACATGAAACGACTGGCACGATCTTACGGACTTCTGCTTGGCCTGGCTGGCCTCATTCTGCTGGGGTGCGCATCAAAGCAAGGGGCCGCTGGCGATGACGCCAAGGGGGCACCGAAAGCGAAGGGAAAACCGAATCGACTCGTTCGTGAAACCAGCCCTTATCTCTTGCTGCACGCTCACAACCCCGTCGACTGGTACCCTTGGGGGCCTGAGGCGTTTGAGAAGGCCAAGAAGGAGGGGAAGCTGATTTTCCTCTCGGTCGGATACAGCAGTTGCTACTGGTGCCACGTGATGGAGCGAAAGGTCTTCGTGAACGAGGCGATTGCCAAGACACTGAACAAGCACTTTGTCTGTATTAAGGTGGATCGCGAAGAACGGCCGGATGTCGACGATGTTTACATGACGGCACTTCAGGTCTATTACCAGGCCATCGGCACCGCTTCAGGGGGAGGCTGGCCGTTGTCGATGTTTATGACTCCGGAAGGAAAGCCTGTTGCCGGGGGGACTTATTTTCCTCCCGAAGATACCGATGGTGCAACCGGATTTCCGACTGTCCTGGAACGCTTGATCGATCTGTGGGGCACCAAGAAAGAACAGATGGAAGGGAACGCCGAGATTCTCGCCAATGAAACTCGTCGCGTGATGCGTCCTAAACTCTCCCTGAAACCCGTCGAAGCGAATCAGGCCTTGGTTCAGAAGTCGTTTGATGCGGTTGTTGCCAGTTTCGATCCAGAGTACGGCGGTGTTGATTTTACTCCGCAGCGCACTCGAAGCCCGAAGTTTCCGACCCCTGCCAAGCTGCTGTTTGTTCAGGAATCGCTGAAACATCAGCCGAATCCTGAAGCGGCGAAGTTGCTAGATCTCACTCTGATGAACATGGCCTGTGGTGGTATTCGCGATCATCTTGGAGGCGGGTTCCATCGTTACTCCGTCGATCGACAGTGGCTGGTTCCCCATTTCGAAAAGATGCTTTACGACCAGGCACAGCTCGCAGATCTGTATGCGAACGCTTTTGCCGCGACCAAAAATCCGCTGTACAAGCAAGTTGCCGAGGAACTTCTGGGATTCGTCGAACGTGAGTTGACCAGCAGTGAAGGTGCCTTCTTTTCGGCGCTGGATGCCGAAACAAACGGTGTGGAAGGGGAATTCTACGTCTGGGAATCTCGCGATATCGACAAGGTTCTCGGCAAGAACTCCGAAGCATTCAAGGATGCGTATCACGTCAAGGAATTGTCAGACTTCGAACATGGGAACGTGTTGCGACTTTCCGTCGACCAGTTGCCTGGGCCGGCGAAAGACGTGCCGTTGGGGGGAACTCGTTCCGGCGCCGTCATGGACGAATTCACAGTTTCTCGACAGAAGTTGCTAGACGTACGGAATCAGCGACAGAAGTTGCTACGCGACGAGAAAATACTCGCAGGCTGGAATGGTCTAATGATCGGAGCGTTCGCACGCGCTGGCGGGACCTTAGATCAGCCTGAATTCATTCGGATCGCCGAAAAGGCTGCCCAGTTTGTGTTGACGAACATGCGCGATCAGCAGGGGCGGCTGCTGCATACTCACACGGCTGGTGTTGCCAAGCTCAATGCCTATCTGGATGACTACGCTTTTGTCATTGATGGACTGCTGGCACTGCATTCGGTGACGAATGATGCCAAGTGGCTGACAGCTGCCAGAAAACTACAGGACGATCAATTAAAGATGTTTCGCGATGAAGCGGGTGGTGCGTTCTTCTTCACGTCGCATCAGCACGAGGAACTGCTGGCTCGCACCAAGAATTGCTACGACGGCGTACTTCCCGCAGGCAACAGCGTCAGTGCCCGAAACCTGACGAAACTGGCGAAGCTGACCGATGACAAAAGATACCGCGAAGAAGCCCAGACAATCGTCGATTTGTTTGCGTCAAATCTCGAACAGTCGCCGCGAGGATTGACCGTTCTGGCCCTGGCAATTTCAGAACTGCTGGTGGATTCACCGAAGAAAACATCAGACGTCGCTGTACCGCCCAAAAACAATGCCGTGGTCCAGGCGGATGCTGTCGACGCTCCCGGTGAAGTCGTCCCGACAACGCAAAAGGAAGATGCACCCAAAAAGCCGGAACACGTCAAAGCCAAAGCGTTTCTTTCCGTGGATAAACTTCCGGCTGGCAGCGCCTGTCAGGTCGTGGTTGTTCTGGAAGTTGCCAAGGGCTGGCACGTCAATGCAAATCCGGCGACAGAAGAGTTTCAAATCCCGACCAAGGTCACCTGGAAGTCAAAGAACGGATTGGAACTCGTTGACGTGAAGTACCCGAAAGGATCTGGCTTCAAGTTTGAAGGTTCAGACGACGAAGTCATGGTGTATGAAGGTGAAGTCCAGATCCGCGGGACCTTAAAGATTCCCAAGGAAGCGGGTGGCCTGACCGAAGACATGGAAATCACAATCAACTATCAGGCCTGTAATGAAAAAGGTTGTTTGCCACCGAAATCGATCAAGCTGACTGGTAAACTTCCCATTGCCAAACCGGGCGAAGTCGTCAAGCCAATCAACCCGACGTTATTCAATACCAAGCTCGATCCGAGCAAATGATCAATGATCTGAGCCATACGAGAAGGATTTGGTTTATGGAGTCGGGACAACCGCAATATCGGGAAGGCCCGCTGGTTAAGACCAAGATCGTCGCAACCGTGGGGCCGGCATCGGGAAGTCGTGAAAAACTCGCGCAACTGTTTGATGCTGGCGTCGATGTCGTTCGACTAAATTTCGCCCATGGCAGCCATGACTGGTTTGCTCAGATCGTGACATGGATTCGCGAGCTTTCGGCGGAGCGGCGTCGGCCGATCGGGATTCTGGGTGACTTGTCCGGACCCAAGATTCGCCTGGGATTGTTGCCCGAAGAAGGGCTTCGGCTGCGACACGCCACCGAAGTCGAGTTTGTTCGTTCCGGGACCGCAGATTGTTCCGCTGCGGCGATTCCCCAACTCACCTGCACGTATGAACCATTGATCGACGATCTACGGCCGGGTGATCGCGTACTGCTTGCCGATGGGATTGTCTCGCTTCGCGTTGTCACTCAGGACGCAGTCGCCGGCCGGGTCTTGTGCCAGGTCGTGCAACCCGGCCTGATTCGCAGTCGACAGGGAGTCAATCTTCCGGGAGTTGCCCTGAGTACCCCCAGCCTGACCGACAAAGATCGCATCGATTTGCAGTGGGCCTTGGACCATGGCATCGATTTCATCGGCTTAAGCTTCGTCCGACGCGTTGAGGATTTGAAACAACTGCGTGCGGTGATTGCAGAACATCCAACGAAGACGCCGCCGTGGATCGTTGCCAAAATTGAAAAGGCCGAAGCGATCTCGGATCTTGATGCGATCATTGCCGAGGCGGATGCCGTGATGGTGGCTCGCGGAGATCTCGGGGTTGAAACCGATATCTACCGCGTCCCCGGCCTGCAGAAGAAAATCATTCAACTCTGTAACGAACACCGAACACCGGTCATCACAGCGACGCAGATGCTCGACTCCATGCAAAAGAGCGAGATTCCGACGCGAGCCGAAGCGAGCGACGTGTTCAACGCTGTGCTGGATGGAACTGACGCCGTCATGCTGTCAGGTGAAACGGCTGCGGGGGATTTTCCCGTCGAAGCAGTCGCCATGATGAGCAGGATCGCTCGTGAAGCCGAGCGGTTGCTGGAGCCGCGCAAAGCGGGGACCGATTCGCGCAGCCTCCCTCGAAATCGTGCCACCGCTATCACCGAAGCGGTCACACACGGAGCCGCCACAGCGGCAGCTCATCTCGGTGCAGACCTGATCGTTGCTGCAACGGCGGGGGGCAAAACGGCGATGGCAATCTCGAAGCAGCGCCCTCACGTCCCCATTATCGCTCTGACAGACAGACCAGAAGTGGCACGACGCATGTGCCTGTTCTGGGGTGTGGCCCCCATCGAAACCGATGCTGTTGCCAAACCTCCGAAAGAACTATTGGCGTTTGTCACTGCACTTGGCCGCGAACAGAAGATGCTCGATTCCGGCAGTAAGCTGGTGCTGGTAGGAAGCAGCGACTGGTCACTCGAATGGCACGACATGATGCTGGTCCACGTCGTTTCGTAGGGAGATTGGTGACATGTAGTGGTTTTTGATGGTTTCGGTCCGCTACTATGCCCGAATTATGCCCTATCCCAAAAAACGATCGAAAGGTGCTGCCGCCTTGCGCGGGGCATCTGGCATCGGGGACAGTGCCACGACAGTGATATCATACATCATGGTCCCTTTCCGTGGGGACGTCCTGGATTGAAGGAACTCGCCAGGCCGTGCGGAATTACGTCTTTTCCCCGTTAAAGGTCCGCGCCAGTTGCAATTCAAAAACCGAGTTGTTGCCTAGCTGAGTGTTCCAAATATTTGAAAATGACGCCTAATGTCCAATTACCGCTTTGCTCCAAAACCTTCGATTTGAGTTTATTCCAAATGGTATCATTCCGAGCAGCGTCGATGAAGTCGTGGCCACTCGACGTCAACCGCTGAATGTACATGTCGAAGTATGCACCACCGCCAATTGACTCTTCGGGATTTCCCGAAATGTACCCGCAGTTATGAAGCAAGGCACAGTGGTAAGCAATTGTCGCACGATCAAATCCATCGACCTCAATAATGGTCGATGGGAATGGTTCTGTCCCGTCGACCTCTTCCAACTTGAACATGATCTGACGCACCAATTCCATGTCCCGTTTCATGCTGCGCCCTTCAGAATGCCCAATGTGTACCCAATCCGAGAAACGCCAGTAAACACTATGGCGCTTCCCTGCTGAAAACCATTACACCATCAACGTCATGAAAACGGTAGACAGGTCTTTTTGTGATGCTGGTACATCGTTTCGTAGGGAAGCTGGGGACGGACAATATCCGTCAAACGTCCTGATCGAATAAATCGAGCGTTCGCTCGGCAACGCGTCGTAATGAATGCATGTCCCGAACGCCGGCATGGCCACGTCGCGCTAAATCGGTTCGCAGTGACTCGTCAGTCAAGAGCCGTTCCAGGGCATCGGCCAGTTCCTGCGGTGAGTTCGGTTCCACCAGCAACCCACCACCCGTCGATTCAATCAATTCGGGAAACGCCCCATGCTTCGGCAGCACAACGGGCAGGCCATTGGCCCATGCTTCCAGCACGTAAATCCCCTTGGGTTCCTGATAAACCGTTGGGACACAGAAGACATCGAGTGACTTCAGGAACTCGATCTTACCCTTCTTATCCGCCGGGCTGCCGATGTATTCGAAGTTGGTTCCGAGTGCTGCAGCGGATTTGACGACCTGGTCAAAATATCCCTGGTGTTGAGGTCCCAGGTAGCCGCCAGCGAGCAGTCGAACATCGGGAATGTGCTGTTGCAGCAACAGCACCGCTTTCACGAGTTGATCGAGACCCTTCTCTGGGCAGACGCGCGCAAAATAGCCGATTGTCGGCGGTGAACCGATCGGTTTGGGCTGTCCGTCGTGCGGCGCCGCATCGAGAGTCAGTGGCAGTGTTCGAAACTTCCCGGCAGGGAGTTTCAGATAGTCGGCCATGTAATCGCGATAGAATCGGCTGTGAGTGATGTAGCCATCAAACTCGTTCGCCCGTTCGGTGAGCAGCCGCATTGCCTGCTCACGATACGGGGCGACGAGCCCATCGAGAAAGATGTCATCACCTTGCAGGACACAATAGACTGGTCCCGAGAATGACCTTTTGATCGTTCGCAGACTCCCGCAGAGCAAGGCATTGCTATAGCAGACGATGTCGGGTTTCAACTGAGCGATGTATTCCGCCAGTTCCTCACCTGCCCGCTGATGGGGCCCGTGCTCCCCTTCAATCATCGAGACTGTCATGGCCCCCAGATCTCGCGCATCCGTACTGATGGCACGTCGAGTGACGAGCCGAATGAACCAGGGAGAATCAAGCCATCGGGTCATCCATCGCGGTACGGAACGCCACCAGGTGTACTTCCCTTCCAGATAGGTATTGATCCCACCAAAAAAGACAGGTGCCGTCGTCTGATCGGCTTCGTCAACACGAATGGGAGTGTATAGAGGAATCAGGCTGACTTCGACACCTGCATCGCTCAGAGCTCTGGCCCAGGTATTGTCGTGAATGCACGAACCGCAAAACATCCCGGCTCCGCCTGCTGTGATAATTGCGATGTGCATGTTCAGGTCTGTCTCTCCGACAATTGAAGTCGAAACCGGTCACGTTCTGGCGTCAATGGATTCTGACTTCAATGATACGCAATGACAAACGTTCTGCGAAACGGAAACAGGACTTTGCCATCGGCTTGCAATGGATAGTCGGCATCAACGCGGCGTTGCAATTCCGTCAGAAACGCATCCCGATCAACATCCGATGCCAGGGCCGTGAGAAATGGACGTAGTCCAGTGCCGCAGATCCATTCAACAATCGCTTGTTTCGACGGAAGCACATGCTGGTATTCCGTTTCCCAGATGTCGATTCCACTGGCAACGTCAACCAGAGCAGCGTAATAGAAGCCGGGAGTCTCCATCGTCAACGCGGTGCGTGCGGCATCCATTCGGGCAGACCAGCGCTCGTCATGCGAGATTTCATGGATGAGAGTTCTGACTCTGGGAAAAACAGCACTTGGGATCTGGAATGCCAGCGCACCTCCAGAAGCCACATGCGAGAACAGACGACGGACGAGTGTTCGATGATCTGGCAGCCAATGTAAGGCCGCATTTGAGAACACGAGATCGCAAGGCTGTTCTGGTTTCCATTGAACGATGTTTTCGTTCAACCAGGCTTGCTCAGGGAAGCTTCGGATTGCTGCATGGATCATCTCGCGCGAGTGATCCACTCCCAGCACGGACGCATCGGGCCAGCGATTGCGAAGGATCTGAGTACTGTTACCCGGCCCACAGCCGATGTCGACAATCTGCCGTGGAGGATCAATTCGAACTTGAGCGACAAGGTCGATGGCAGGTCGGATCCGCTCGGTCGAAAACTTCAGGTATTGTGAAGGATTCCAATCATTCATTTCCGAATCCGAACCAATGGCAGCTGATGTCGCATTACTCGCGTGTTTCATTGAAATTCGTGAACAAGTTGCTGGACTTGCGGGTTGGACGTACGGTAGCTCACGATGGCGATGTTCAAGCCGGAATCACGATACAAATTGAGTGAGCGGCGCAGAGCGCCGATAATCCAATCCGGGTTGTTTCCAAAAGCTCCGCCTCCCAGCAGCGTCAGGAACAATTGGCTGTTCCCCGTGCGAGCCTTGTTAAGGATCGCCGCGCAAATCGTCGCTTCGTAGGCGCTTTCAAGAATCAGACTCGCGAACGGCTTCCAGTCTTTCTGCGAGTAACCCGTATAGGCGACGGGCATGGCGGAGCAGTACGCTTGCGATACAGTATGCGACGCGCCGTCCAGTGTGACTTGTGTATTCCAATGCAATCCGATCTGAAGTGCTTGCCTCACATCATCAAGCGAGCCTGGATCAAGGGCCTGAAGTTTCTGATTGATCTCTGCCAGTCCACCCGATGAGGGTAATGCGTACCCGTTCACCATTTTCCATAGCCGGTCATCCGTATTGTCGAGCAATCTGCCAACGCCAGCCAGACAGTCGATCTGATTCCCCGCAGATTGTCCGACAACTCCATTCACAACCACAAAATAGTTGCGAAAGATCGTCCCTGCTCCGGCGGCGATGGCACAGGCAGGTCCCTGCGTAAAGTCCCGTTCGTAAATGCCGACACCGTATTCCGGCGTCACACCGGGAGCCACCATCTCCAAAAGATTAAATTGCGAGGCCACCTGAAACAGTGCATTCGCATTCCCAGGATCGCGATGCAGATTCTGGACATTCGCCAGCATCTCTTGAACAACCAAGGGTTTTGAAATGCGAGGAGTATTTCGAGCGAGTTCGCGCAATTCGGTAAGCGTCGGAGTCTGCAGTGTTCCGCAGTTCCAGGTTCGACCGTTGAGGCGTGATCGAAGTTGACCTCCTTCGAGGACCAATTGCTCACGCACACTTTCGGGAGATTTTTCGGCACAACCGGTCATGCTTTCAAACCACGTCATGATTGCCTTCTATTAACGATTCAAGTACTTCGCGTTAGCGATTCATTCATTTCAACGTCGACAGAAACTCAACCGCAGGGTAGCCCCGGGGCCACCCTGCGGGGCCAGTGCTTGATAGTCGTGGTTCGCTCCGCGAACCAACGCTGCATTTTCTTACGGCAACTCAAATATTCGCATCGTCCTCAGGTGTCTTGTCAACCAGGAAGCATTGGTTCGCGGAGCGAGCCACAATTATCTAATGCCTCACGAATTCAGGAGTTTTCAACGCATCTCCATACTCTCACGAGTTCGACTACGCCGATTTTGCAGTTCCAATTATCGTTACCCGCTTCGGGGAAGCCCCCCGATTAAACGCTTTCCATTTCGGGGGCTTCTGCAAAGCCAGTGCGCCCCCCCCGCCCGACCGTCAAAACCGCTCGGTCGTCACTTCAACGAATGATACTCTGCCGGACTGGCTGGCCAGCGCAGTGTGAAGTTCATCGCAAACGAAAGTCGGTGAAACTCGCCGCGATGCGGCGTTACGGAATGCCAGACGTAGGCAGGGAAAATCAGCATCAGGCCTGGACGTGGAACGACCTTGACGTGATCGCGGTGACAGACTGTTGTCAGGTTTGCATTGAAGCGTGGATCGTGGAGCAACAGCACTCCATCACCAGCCTCGAAATAGTCTTCACCGTCGGCCGGGTCGATGGGCTGCCGATCGGAATCCGCTGTTCGGGCATAGTAGATGCCGATCAGATCGGCGTGGTGATTGTGAACCACCGTAGACTCACCGCGGCATGAGCGATTGCTGAAGAGTAGAAGATCGATCCCCTCGGGGCCCGCGATTCCCTCGGCGTCCAACCAGTGTTTTGCCCCTGTGATGAACTTGGACCTGAGCTGTTCGATCGCGGGCACCGTATCTGCCAGACGCAGCAGATTCTGTGCGTCGGGGTGCAAGTTGAACCTGTCGTCGAGTTCCGGTCGACGCTCAAACAGATCGCACAGTTCCGCATTCAGGGGTTCAGTATCCGGGAATTGGATTGTTACCACCCGCGTCGGAAAAAAGGCATAATCCGTCACTTCCATCAGCCGTGCTCCTCACACGTAATCCCACAGCCCCCGCCGAGTTCGACTGAAGCTGCACGCTGCAGCGACCGGTTCAGTCCCGCTTTTCCACATTGCCAGTCGCCTGAGTAGAATCAAGAGAGCCTGGTGCCAAACTTGCCTCGGGTTGCTGATAACTTCATTATGGTTTGGTGTTCAACAATCGAAAAGGCGATCTTGGTTTTCTTCCAGGGCGCAGACTGCCAACCCGCATCAACATGATTGTTCGTTACCAACTCGTACAAGACCATGCCCGATGCAGAGAGGGCACGGCCTTATCGAGGACTCCAAAACCGTGGCACCCATTTCTCATATTGGAATCTCATTTGCCAGTCAGATCCAGCAGCCTCCAGACGACAGCAGACGACAGCCCCGGGTACGCGTGGTTGTATGGCACGTAAGCGACGGGGTACCCGGGGTGCCACGATCATCCAGGGAAAGGGCGTTCCTCCCTTTCTGGATCACTCTGAACGAACAACTCTCAAGTTCGAGGGTATCCACTCATTTTCCATTGGGCTGGTCGAACGCCGATATCGACTGGACCGGACAGGACAAATCGCATGAGTGCACAATCGGCAACGTTCGAGGATTTCGAGAAACTCGACATTCGGGTGGGCCGGGTGATCGACGTACAACCATTTCCCGAAGGGCGATACTCCACGCACATCCTCATGATCGACTTTGGCCTTGAACTTGGCACGAAGAAGTCTCTGGCGAAACTGGCCCCGAACTACGCAGGACCAGAACTTGTCGGCAGACAAGTGCTCGCCATCGTAAATTTTCCGCCGAGGCAGATCGGCAGGCATCGGTCGGAAGTGTTGACACTCGGCGTGCCGGATGGACACGGAAACGTGGTGTTGATTCAGCCCGACCAAGATGTACTGATCGGCGGGAAGCTGTATTGAATGGGGAACTTACCAAGTTCGAATGACAGTGTAGCATAAACAGCACTGCTTTTCCGAGAACTCCGAAGCAGTCGCATTCATGTCACTTCGTATGCGAATGCAGTGCCATCTGTTTTCTGATATTCGGAAGACGAATTGTGCGTCATCTTATCCCCGGCCAATTAAGTGCCAGAATTCTCCGGATCGGATGGCCATGTAACTCCATTACTTCAGCCTCCGAGGCCAGTGGAAATCTCCTCGGTTGGACGTGTCTTCAGAATTGGTTTCCGACGGGCTTGACCCGGCAGGCCCCATAACGGCACGCTACCCGCGAATCAATTTGAATTGAAAACCGTTCTCCGCGCGGCTTTAACAACGACGACACAAAAAGCAAGCAGCAAAGAAACGTCCCCTGTGAAATGTCTTTCCCGCACCTCACCGCTCGATTTCTAGATAAGACTTTCTATGAAGCTTTCCATCTTGATCGTATTGTTGCTCGCGCCGCTATCGGCGTTGCATGCTGCCGATGTCCCCGCGAAGAGGCCGAATATTCTGTGGTTCGTGGTGGATGACATGTCGGCCAATTTCTCGTGCTATGGCGAGAAGACGATTCAAACGCCGAATGTCGATCGGCTGGCTCGGGAAGGGACGCGGTTTACGAATGCGTTCGTCACCGCGCCGGTCTGCTCACCCTGTCGGTCGGCGCTGATCACGGGGATCTACCAGACCAGCATCGGGGCTCACCATCATCGCAGCGGGCGAGGCACGCTGAAGATTCAACTGCCTCAAGGTGTCGTGCCGGTGCCGAAACTGTTTCAACAAGCCGGGTACTACACCTGCATCGGCAGTGGCCTACCCGCCGGGAACGGTGCTGCCGGTAAGCCGGGAAAACGGAACCGTCCCGGATTGGGGAAAACGGATTACAATTTCGAATGGGACGAGTCCATCTACGACTCCGCAGACTGGTCCGGGCGTCAGGCTGGGCAACCTTTCTTCATGCAAGTACAGCTTGGCGGAGGAAAGCTGCGGGGCGGAACTGACGACGAAGCCAAAAAACTGCTGGAGAAGGCAAATCAGGAATTCGGCAGTTCGACCGACCCTGATGG